>NZ_JANODC010000087.1:0-20792 GCF_031412495.1 Rhizobacter sp.
GGTGGTCGACGTGAAAGCCTGAACCCGCGGTGCGATGCAGACCCGGCCGAGCGCCGTCATGTCGCTGCGGCAGATCGAGGCCGAGCCGCTTTCATGGCCCTGCGGAACCCGCTGAGGATCGGGATGCACGCGAGCGCAAGACCCGCCGCCATCCACAGCGCCGCGCCTCCTCCCACGCGGTCGTACAGCAAGCCGGCAAGGGTCGGCAGGATGGCGCATCCGAAGTAGTAGACGGTGAAGAAGATGCCCATTCCGGCGCTGCGGCTCTCGGGCCGCAGCACCTCGGCCGGCAGCGATACCAGGGCGGCCGCTGGAAGGCCGCCGAGGAGGCCGCCGAGCAAGACCCACAGCAGGGGTGCCGTACCCGTCGACAGCCCGAGCAACGCCACGCCCCAGCCCGCGAGGGCGACATGGCAGATCCGATCCGGATGGGCGGATCGCTTCAACAGCAGCCCTCCCGCCTGCACGCCGAGGACGAAGCCGACTGCGCTCACGGCCGAGAGGCTGGTGGCCCGCGCCAGCTCCATGCCCTTGTCGACGAAGAACGACGGCGTGAAGGACATCATGATCTGGAAGCTGGCGTTGTAGAGAAGCCAGGGCAGCGAGCCCAGCATCAGCCCCTGCCATTCGGTGCGGGTCAGCGTCCCCAGGCCCATCCCCGAGGCCTCTGCCGGCGCGGCGCCGTCGGGCGCTCGGTAGATCGCAGCCACCGCCGCAAAGCCGATCGCAGCGAAGACGGCGGTGGCGAACATTCCCCACGTCCATCCTTCGTTCTGGCCGAGCGGGCCGATGACCAGCAGCGCAGCACCGATGCCGAGGGGCCAGGAGTTGATCAAGACGGACATGGCGAGGAGGCGCTCCTTGCCATCGAACAGGTCCGCGACCATCTTCGTCACCAGCACGTTCAGCATGACGGCGCCGATGCCGCTCAGGCCGCGGGCAGCATTCGCTTCTGCAAACGATCGCGAGAACCCGAGCCAGATTCCCCCGACACCCATCAAAGCGAGCCCGACGAGCACCCACCTCTTGTCGCCGAACTTTCGACCGAGCAGCCCGCCGGGAAGGGCGATGACCGCGCCGGGAAGCAGGTACAGGCCGACCAGCCAGCCGAGCTGACCCTTGTCGAGGCCCAGGCTCCCCGCCATCAGCGGCGCGACCGCGGCGACAGCCTGGAACTGGAATCCCATGGCGGCCCGGGCCAGCGTCAGCGCGCCCAAAGACCACCAGCGGTTGCTCATTGGTACTGCATCCGATCCCGATACGAAAATATACCCACGGCCGGCGCCGCCCCCCCTGGTGATACTCCGCGGCCATGGCATTGGCTTCCGCACGCCGCGTCGACCCGGCCCTGCTCGTGATCCTGGCCGGCGTCGCCGCGGCGCTGCACATCGGCAAGGTGGGGCGCGCTGGCAGCCCTGTCGCTGGCCATGGCGATGTGGCTGCGGCACGCGGTCGCGCCGGACGCTATGTCCAGAGCGGCATCGCCGGCGTGGCAGCCGGCGTGCTCACGGCCGCGGTCGCCGCCGTCAACATGGCCGGCAACATCGGCTCGGGCCGGCTGCTGCAGCGAGGCGTCGCGCCATCGCGCCTGCTGACGATCGGCTTCGCGACGATGGGCCTGGCCGCCACCGCCGGCTTCGCCGGCAGCGGCGAGGCCGGGCTGACGCCGGCGCTGCGCTACGGAGCCGTGCTGATCTTCTCGGGCGTCGGCGGGCTGATTCCGGCGACCCTGTTCGCGCTGGCCGTGCGGCAGGCGCCGGGGGAAGGCGCGCTGGCGACGACGCTCGGCTGGGTCCTGCAGTGGTCGGCCCTCGGCCAGTTCGCCGGGCCGCCGCTGGTCGCCGCCGTGGCCAGCGCCGCGGGCGGCTGGCAGTGGACATGGGTCGCGACCGGTGCCTGCTCGGTCCTCGGGCTGCTGCTCGCGGCGGGACTCGGCCGCGTGTCCGGGCGCGGCGGCCCGGTCCATCGCTGAACGGGGTGCGCCCCGAACCGGCATATATTCGCCCGCATGGAGGCGCTGGTTTCGCCGGCGTCGCTCGACATCGCTCACCGACCAAGGCCCCCCATGAAACTCAAGCTCGTTGCCGCCACGTTCACGCTCCTCACCGCGCTCTGCGCTTCAGGCACGGCCCTGGCCCAGGACAAGGTGCTGAAGGTCGGCTCCACGCCCAGCGGCGTGCCCTTCACCTTCCTGGACACCAAGACCAACACGATCCAGGGGATCATGGTCGACCTGATGCGCGAGATCGGGGCCGATGCGGGCTTCAAGGTCGAGATCGAGGCGACGCCGTTCGCGGCGCTGATTCCCTCGCTGACGAGCAACAAGATCGACGTCATCGCCGCGGCGATGTACATCACGCCGACCCGCCAGGAGGTCATCGACTTCTCGAAGCCGATCTACACCTACGGCGAAGGCCTGGTGGTGCCGAAGAAGGACACGCGCGAGTACACCAGGCTCGAGGACATGAAGGGCTACACCGTGGGCGCCCAGAAGGGCACCGCCTATGTGGAGCCGCTGCAGAAGTCGGGCCTGTTCGCCGACGTGAAGATCTACGACAGCATCCCCGCGATCCTGGCCGACGTGAACAACGGGCGCATCCAGGCCGGCTTCGCCGACAAGCCCATCGTCAGCTACAACCTGCAGCAGGGCATGTTCCCGGAAGCGCGGCTCATCAAGGGCTACACGTCGACGATGACGGGCTCGGTGGGCATCGGCGTGCGCAAGACCGACGGCGAGCTTCTCAAGCGCATCAACACCTCGCTCGAGAAGCTCCAGAAGAACGGCACCGTCGACAAGATCCTCGCCAAGTGGGGCCAGTCCTGAGTCGATGAGACACGCGCGAGCCGGCGCGTCGGCTCGCGCTGCCTGAGCCGGCAAGAGCCATGTTCTGGAAGGACGCGAGTGCGTTCATGCCCATCCTCCTGGAGGGCCTGCGCCTGACGGTGGTGGTCACGCTCGGCTCGCTGCTGCTGTCGACCGTGCTCGGCCTGGTCTGGGCCCTGATGCGGGTCTCGAAGTTCCGGGCCCTGGTCTGGATCGCCAAGAGCGTGGTCAACGTCATCCGCGGCATCCCGATCCTGGTGCTGCTGTTCTACATCTACTTCGTGATGCCGGAGCTCGGCGTCACCCTGACCGCGGTGCAGGCCGGCATCATCGGGCTCGGCATCGCCTACTCGGCCTACCAGGCCGAGAACTTCCGCGCCGGCATCGAGGCCATCGACCACGGGCAGATCGAGGCCGCGCAATCGCTCGGCATGGGCTGGGCCATGATGATGCGGCGCGTCGTCCTGCCGCAGGCGGTGCGCATCGTGCTGCCGCCCTACGGCAACACGATGGTGATGATGCTGAAGGACTCGTCGCAGGCCTCGACGATCACCGTCGCGGAGCTGACGCTGAAGGGCCAGATGCTGGCCGCGTCGACCTTCAAGAACTCGACCGTGTTCACGCTCGTGGCGCTGCTCTACCTGGTGATGAGCGTGCCGCTGATCCTGCTGGTCGGCTGGCTCGAGCGCCGCACCAAGCAGCGTCGCTGAGCCGTGCCGATGATCCAGCTGGACGCCGTCCACAAGAGTTTCGGCCGCAACCACGTGCTGCGCGGCATCGACGCGCAGGTCGCGCGCGGCGAGGTCGTCTGCATCATCGGGCCCTCGGGCTCGGGCAAGTCGACGATCCTGCGCTGCATCAACGGCCTGGAGTCGTACGACGGCGGCGACATCCGCGTCGACGGCATCCGCGTCGACCGCGAAGGTCCCGGCATCAAGGCGATCCGGACCCGGGTCTCGATGGTGTTCCAGCGCTTCAACCTGTTCCCGCACCGGACGGCGATCGAGAACGTGATCGAAGGGCCGGTCTACGTCAAGGGCGAGCCGCGGGCCGAGGCGCTGGAGCGCGGCCATGCGCTGCTGGCCCGCGTCGGCCTCGCCGACAAGGCCGAGGCCCACCCGGCGCAGCTCTCGGGCGGGCAGATGCAGCGCGTCGCCATCGCCCGTGCCCTGGCGATGCAGCCCGAGGCCATCCTCTTCGACGAGCCGACCTCGTCGCTCGACCCGGAACTCGTCGGCGAGGTCCTGGGCGTGATGCGCACGCTGGCCGAAGAGGGCATGACGATGGCCGTCGTGACGCACGAGATGAGCTTCGCCCGCGAAGTCGCCGACCGCGTCCTGTTCATCGATGGCGGCGTGGTCGTCGAGCACGGGCCGCCGCAGGAGCTCCTGACCCAGCCGCGCCACGAGCGGACGCAGGACTTCCTGCGCCGCGTGCTGCACCCGCTCTGATCCGGATCCTGCGCAGGTCGATGGCCGAGCCCTTCCCACTGCAGCCCGCCCTCTGGGCGGCCACGGCCGCACCCGCCGTGCCGACGCCGCCGCTCGATGCGGCCGCGCGCACCGACGTCTGCGTCGTCGGTGCCGGCTACACCGGCCTGTCGACCGCGCTCCACCTGGCGGAGCAGGGCGTCGACGTCGTCGTGCTCGACGCCCACGAGCCCGGCTGGGGCGGCTCCGGCCGCAACGGCGGGCAGGTGATCCCGGGCTTGAAGTACGACCCGCAAGCGTTCCGCGCCATGTTCCCGCCCGACATCGCCGAGCCGCTGATCGCCTTCGCCGGTAGCACCGCCGACGCGGTGTTCGACCTGATCGACCGCCATCGCATGGACGTGCCGCGGGTGCGCCAGGGCTGGATCCAGGGCGCGCACACGCCGGCCGGCGTCGAGCTCGTCCGCCAGCGGGCGGCGCAGTGGGCGCAGTTCGGCGTCGAAGGCGCCCGCTTCCTCGACCGCGACGCCGTCGCGGCGCTGCTGGGCACCGACAAGTACCTCGGCGGCTGGCTCGACCCGCGCGGCGGCGCCATCCAGCCGCTGTCGTACGCGCGCGGCCTGGCGCGCGCCGCCATCGCCGCCGGCGCGCGCATCCACGGCGCCAGTGCCGTCGCCGCGATGCGGCGCAGCGGCCCGCGCTGGACCTTGACGACAGCGCAGGGCGCGACTGTCGACGCCGGCCGTGTCGTGCTGGCGACCAACGGCTACAGCGGCGACCTGTGGCCGGGGCTCAGCCGCTCGATCATCGCGCCCAACTCGTTCCAGGTCGCCACCGCGCCCCTGCCCGAAGCGGTGGCGCGGACCATCCTGCCGCAAGGGCACGTGTCGTCCGACACACGGCAGCTGCTGTTCTATTTCCGGCTCGACCACGAGCGGCGGCTGCTGATGGGCGGCCGCGGGCCGTTCTCGGAGCCGACGTCGGACGCCGACTGGAGCCATCTCGAGAAGGTCGTCAAGACCATGTTTCCGGCCGCTGCCGACGCCCCCATCGCCTACCGGTGGTGCGGCCGCGTGGCGCTGACGCGCGACTTCCTGCCGCACCTGCACGAGCCCGCCGAAGGCCTGCTGGTCGACATCGGCTGCATGGGGCGCGGCATCGGCCTGCAGACGGCGATGGGGCGGGCCATGGCTCGCTACCTCGTCAGCGGCGAGGCGAGCGCGTTGCCGCTGCCGGTCACCGGCATCCGCGGCCTGCCCCTGCACCGGCTGCGCCGCATCTACATCTCGGCGATCGTCGCCTGGTACCGGCTGCGCGGAGGCGGCCTGGCCTGAAGGCGCGAAGCGGCGCGATTCCTGAACGCGCGCGAAGCGGCGCGATGCGTGCCGCCCGGCCTCCCTACTCGAGCGTGACCTTCGCGTCGCGGACCACCTTGCTCCACTTCGCGACGTCCTTCTCGATGAGGGCGCGGAAGGACTCCGGCGAGGATCCGCCCGGCTCGGCGCCGAGCTTGGCCCAGGTGTCCTTCAGCTCGGGATCGGCGAAGGCCTTGACGACGGCGTCGTGGAGCTTCTGCACCACGGTCGCCGGCGTGCCCACCGGCACCCAGATGCCGTACCACGACGTGACCTCGAAGCCGGCGAGGCCGGACTCCATCGCGGTCGGCACGTCGGGGAACGCCGGCGAGCGCTTCGCCGAGGTGACGACGATGGGGCGAACCGTGCCGGCGCGGATCTGCCCGGCGGCGCTGCCCAGCGCCTCGAACACCCAGTCGATCTCGCCGGCGACGAGCGCCTGCGTCGCCGGCCCGGTGCCCTTGTAGGGCACGTGCGTGGCGCCGATCCCCGCCGCGGCGTTGAACAGCTCGCACGAAAGGTGGCGCGACGTGCCGTTGCCGGCGGAGCCGCAGTTGAGCTTGCCCGGATTGGCCTTGGCCCAGGTGATGAGCTCGGGCAAGGTCTTCGCCGGCACGCGGTTGGCGGCGACGAGCACGTCGGGGAAGATCGCCACCGTGGTGACGGGGACGAGGTCCTTCTGCAGGTCGTACGGCAGCGACTTGTATGCGGCCGCGGCCACGGCGCCGTGCACGGAGTACAGCAGCACCGTGTAGCCGTCGGCCGGCGCCTTCGCCGCCATGCCGGCGCCGATCGTGCCGCCGGCGCCGCCGCGGTTGTCGATCACGACCTGCTGGCCGAGGATCTGCGCCAGCTTGGCCGCCAGCGGCCGCGCCACGGTATCCGTGCCGCCGCCCGGCGGGAACGGCACGATCATGCGGACGGGCCTGGCAGGCCACTCCTGTGCCTGGACGGGCAGCACGGCGAGCAGGGCGATGGCGAGCAAGGCGCGGAACATGGTGGAGTCCTTTCGGGGTCGGACCCATTCTCGCCGGAGGTGGTGGCGTCGTCGACGAGGTCACGCCGGCTCCACGATCGGCCACCGTCGCGATGGCGTTCTGGCGTCGTTTGGCTCTTTTGGCGCCGGGTAAGATGGGCTGCAGCCTTGCGGTTCGTCGATCTCCGCGAACTCCAGGAAGTGCGGCGAACGAACAAGAGCGGGCGTGAATGCCGGACGACCAGCCACACGAGAGCGCCGGAGCGGACGGGGACCTGTTCCGGCTGCTCGTTTCCCACCTCACGGACTGCGCCATGTTCGTGACCGACCGTCACGGCCTGGTCAAAGGGTGGAACATCGGCGCCGAGCGCCTCTTCGGGTACGTCGAGAGCGAGATCATCGGCCGCTCCCTCGAGCGCTTCTTCACGCCCGAGGACGTGCAGGCCGGTGTGCCGGAGCGGGAGATGCGGGACGCGCTGCAAACGGGCGTCGGCCCCGACGACCGCTGGCACGTGCGCAAGGACGGCAGCCGCTTCTGGGGCAGCGGGCTGCTGACGCCGGTCCGGGACGCTGCGGGCGAGGTCTGCGGGTTTGCCAAGATCCTGCGCGACCGCACTGCGTGGAAGCTGCAGCAGGATGCCGCCGAAGACGCCCGCTGCCGCCAGGAAGCGAGGGCCAACGCCATCCTCGACACGGCGCTGGACTGCATCATCACCATCAATGCGTCGGGGCACGTCCTCGAGTTCAACCCCGCGGCCGAGCGCACCTTCGGCTATCGACGTGCAGATGTCCTCGGCCGCGAGCTGAGCACGCTGATCATTCCCGAGTCGCTCCGGGCCGCGCATCACCGGGGCCTTGCGCACTACCTGGCCACCGGCGAGGGGCCGGTGCTCGGCAAGCGCATCGAGCTGGCGGCGATGCGTGCCGACGGCACCGAGTTCCAGGTTGAGCTCGCGATCACGCGCATCGCGACGGACGGCTCGCCGATGTTCACGGCCTATCTCCGCGAGATCAGTGACCGGGTATGGGCCACGCGACTGCGCAACGCCCGATTCGCCGTCACCCAGCACCTGGCCCAGGCGGTGGCGATCGAGACCGCTGCCGCCGGTGTGCTGCGCTCGATCTGCGAGAACCTGCAGTGGGAGGTGGGTGCCTTTTGGGAGGTGGGGCCTGACGCCGAGGCCCTGACCTGCCTCACGACGTGGCACGAGGCGGGCACCCCCGGGGAGACATTCACGCGCGAGAGCTGCCGCCGCACGTTCCTCCGCGGCGAAGGGCTGCCGGGGCAGGTGTGGGCGACCGGCGAGTCGGCCTGGCTGCTCGATGTGCGTCGCGGCCCCAACTTCCCCCGGGCCGCATCGGCCGCAGCCGCGGGCCTGCATAGTGCATTCGCATTCCCGATCGTCATCGACGGTGTTACCCGCAGCGTGATCGAGTTCTTCACGCGAGAGTTCCGCGAGCCGGACGCCGTTCTCCTCGAGACGATGGCGACTGTGGCCGGGCAGGTGGGCCAGTTCCTCAAGCGGCTGCAGGCAGAGCAGACGCTGCGCGAAAGCGAGGGCCGCTTCCGGGCCCTGATGGAGCAGGCGCCGTTCAGCGTGCAGATCCTGTCGCCCGACGGAAACACGCTGAGCGTCAACCAGGCCTGGTCGAACCTGTGGGGGGTCTCGCTCGAGCAGCTGGCGGGGTACAACGTCCTGCAGGATCCGCAACTCGATGCCGCTGGCGTGACGCCGTACCTCCGCCGCGCCGTTGCCGGCGAGGCCGTGGCGATTCCGGAGGTCCGGTACGACCCGAACGAAACCGTTCCCGGCCTGACCCGGCACGCCGACCCCGTGCGCTGGGTGTCGGCCGTGGCGTACCCGCTCAAGGACAGCGGCGGGCGCGTGCGCGAGGTCGTGCTGGTGCACGACGACATCACCGCCCGCAAGTCGGCCGAGAGCGCGGTGCGCGAGAGCGAGGAGAAGCTACGCCTTCTCGCCGACACCATCCCGCAACTGGCATGGATGGCTGAACCCGACGGGCACATTTTTTGGTACAACCGCCGCTGGTACGACTACACCGGCACGACCCCCGAGGCCATGGAGGGCTGGGGCTGGCAGTCGGTGCACGATCCCGCGGTGCTGCCCGAGGTGCTGTCACGCTGGCAGGCGTCGATCAGCCGCGGCGATCCCTTCGACATGGTGTTCCCTCTCAGGGGGGCTGACGAGCAGTTCCGCCCTTTCCTGACCCGGGTCAACCCGCTCCGCGATGCGGCGGGCCGGATCATCTACTGGTTCGGCACCAACACCGACATCAGCGACATCAAGCGCATGGAACAGGCGCTCCGCGATGCCGACCGCCGCAAGGACGAGTTCCTGGCCACCCTGGCCCACGAACTGCGGAACCCGCTCGCCCCGATCCGCAACTCGCTGCGGATCCTGAAGATGCCGCGCGTCGATGCCGTGATGGTCGAGAAAACCCGCGCCATGATGGAGCGGCAGGTGGATCATCTGGTCCGCCTGGTCGACGACCTCATGGACGTCTCGCGCGTCGTGCGGGGCAAGATCGAGCTGCGCAAGGCGCCGGTCGAGGTGGCGACCATCCTGGCGCGTGCCGTGGAGATCGCCCAGCCGCTCATCGAGGCGCACGAGCACCGGCTGGACATCGACGTGGCAGACGAGTCGTTGCTCGTCGATGCCGATGCCGTCAGGCTCACCCAGGTAGTGAGCAACCTGTTGATCAACGCGGCCAAGTACACCGAGGCCGGCGGGCGGATTCACGTGTCGGCGCGACGGCATGACGCTGAGGTGGTGCTGCGGGTCCGGGACAACGGCATCGGCATCGCGCCGGAGGTGCTGCCGCAAGTCTTCGACCTGTTCGTGCAGGGCCAGGCCGCGGGCACCCGTTCCCCGAGCGGTCTCGGCGTGGGGCTGACCCTGGTCAGGAACCTGGTCGACATGCACGGTGGCACGGTCGAGGCGCGCAGCGCGGGTGTCGGAGCGGGCGCCGAGTTCATCCTCCGGCTGCCGCTCATCACGCGGGTCGGCGCGGGTCGGCAAGAGGTCGCGGCAACCGCGACCGTCCCGTTCACGAGCCATCGGATCCTGATCGTCGATGACAACACGGATGCCGCCGGCAGCCTCGCCGTGCTGATCCGGATGTACGGGCACGAGGTCCGGGTCGCCCACGACGGCATCTCCGCACTCGACACGTTGCGGGCCTACCGGCCCTCGCTGATCTTCCTCGACATCGGCATGCCGCAGATGGACGGCTACGAAGTGGCGCAGCGGCTGCGCGATTTGCCGGGCCTGGAGCACACCGTGCTCGCCGCGTTGACGGGTTGGGGCCAGGAGGAAGACCGCCGCCGCTCGAGGGCGGCTGGTTTCGACCTTCACCTGGTCAAGCCATTGGAGACCGACGTCCTCGAGGAGCTGCTGGCCGGACTCCAGCGACCCGGCCCGCGGGCCGACGGCTGAGCGCCGGCCCCGACGCAGACGGAAGGCGGCTCGACGAGCCGCCTGCCGCTGTCCCTGGCGCCGCCTTTCAAGCGGGCTCGACGATCGCCGCGTTCACCATCGCCCTCAGCTCCCGTCGCACCGGGTAGGTGCTGGACGGCATCAGCTGCGTCATGAAGACGACGCACACGTCCTCGACCGGGTCGACCCAGAACGCCGTCGACGCCATCCCGCCCCACGAGTACTCGCCGCGCGACGCCGCGACGCCGTAGCGGGCCGGGTCGGTGACCATCGCGAAGCCGAGGCCGAAGCCCATGCCCTGGTAGGCCGCCTCCGAGAACATGCCGGCCGGGGCGAGGTCGGCGATGTCCTTGCCGCCGGGCAGGTGGTTGGCGCGCATGAGGGCAAGCGTCTTCGGGCCGACGAGGCGCACGCCGCCGAGCTCGCCGCCGCGGCGCAGCATCTCGCAGAAGCGAAGGTAGTCGGCGGCGGTGCCGACGAGGCCGCCGCCGCCCGACGGCGCGCGCGGCGGCGCGGTGAAGTCGCCGAGCGCTCCGGGCTCGAGCCTGCCTTCGGCGGACCGCACGTAGCACTCGGCGAAGCGCGCGGCCTTCGCCTCGGGGACGTGGAAGTCGGTGTCGTGCATGCCGAGCGGCGCGAGGATGCGGGTGCGCACGAAGGCGTCGAAGGGCAGCCCCGAGGCGAGGCTCACGAGGTGGCCGACGACGTCGGTCGAGAGGCTGTAGTTCCACGACGCACCCGGCGAGAACTCGAGGGGCACGCCGGCCAGGCCGTCGACCAGCGCCTCCAGGCTCTCGGCCTGGAAGGCGTCGAGGCCCAGGCTGCGGTAGGCGGCGTCGACCCCGCTGCGGTTCTGGAAGCCGTAGGTCAGGCCGGACGTGTGGCGCATCAGGTCGAGCACGCGCATGGGTGTCTCGACCGGCGTCGTGACGAAGGCGCCCGGCATCCCGGCGCGGTAGACGGACTGCCCGCGCCATGACGGGATCCACCTGGCGACCGGATCGTCGAGCGAGATCCGACCTTCCTCGACGAGCATCATGAGGGCGATGCTCGTGACCGGCTTGGTCATCGAGTAGATGCGGAAGATCGTGTCTTCCTCGAGGCGCCGGTTCTTCGCGAGCGAGGCATGGCCCAGCACGCACCGGTGGACGATCTCGCCCTTCCTCGCCACGAGCAGCAGCGCGCCGGGCAGGAGCCCGGGCTCGACGTAGCGCTGGGAGAGGAAGCGGTCGATGCGGGCCAGGCGCTCGGCATCGAAGCCGAGCGCGGCGGGGCGGGCGTGGGGAAGGGGCGGGGTCATGGCGTGTCGACGGGGGCAGGGGCGGGTGGCGGAAACGTGAGTGTGGGTCATGCCCGCTTCGCCGAAACTGGGAAACCGCAGCAACGAGGAGAACGCCATGCACCTGGAAGGCTCGTGTCATTGCCGCAAGGTGAAGTTCGCCGTCGAGTCCGAGGAGCCGGTTCCGTTCATGCGTTGCTACTGCTCGATCTGCCGCAAGACGGCGGGCGCGGGGGGCTACGCGATCAACCTCGGTGCCGTCACGCGGACCATGAAGGTCACCGGCAAGCGGCACCTCCGCATCTACCGGGCTCGCCTTGCCGCCGAGGGCGGCACCGGCAGGCGCCTCAGCACGGCGCGGCGCTACTTCTGCGCGAACTGCGGCAGCGCGCTGTGGGCGTGGGACTCCCGGTGGCCGGAGCTCCTGCACCCGCACGCCAGCGCCATCGACACGCCGCTGCCCGCCGCACCCGACAACGTGCACTGCCTGGTCGGCTCCAGAGCGCCCTGGGTGACGATCGAGGGCCGCCTCGATGACCCGTGCTTCGAGGGCTACCCGGACGTCTCGCTGGCCGAGTGGCACCGGCGCAAGGGCCTCGGCTCTTCCGTGCCGGCCACGCCGCCAGGCTGAAGGCGCGCCCCCGCGGAGAGCGCGAGCTCAGGCGCCGCGGCGCAGGGCCAGCGCGACTCCGGCGAGCGTCAGGGTCAGCGCGACGAGCATCAGGGCCCAGCCGGTAGGGCTCACGTGCGTGACGGCCGGGCGCTCGAAGGCGCGGGGCCCACCCGGCCGACGATGGGCAGCTTGACGCCGCTCGGACTGACGCCGAAGTTCAGGCCGAGCACGTTGAGCTCGACGCCGTCGACGCGGCTCACGGCCAGGCCGAGCACGCCCCCGAGCGAGAGCTGGAGGCCGCTGCCGCTCGGCGCGGAACCGACGATGGAGCGGCCGAGGTAGTCCTTGCCGATGGCGGTGGCCGGAAGGTCGAGCTCGAGCTCCGGCACGGCGCGCGCGATCCAGGCGGTGAAGGTGTTCGAGTTGGGACCCGGCCAGGCCCGGTACTCGGCACCGTACGGATAGGCGCGCGCCGCCCGGTCGATGCGCTCGATCAGGGCGTCGACGCCCGGCCCGCGCCGGTCCGCATACAGCTCCGGTGCCGCGCCGAACCAGCGCCCGTCCGGCGGCCGGCTGTGCACGACGACGGCACTCGGCGACCAGCGCAGCCGCCAGCCCACGACCTCGTAGACCGTCCACTCGGCCGCGTCGGCCGGCTTCACGGCGACCCAGGTGTGGACGCCGAACAAGCCCTTGGCGCCCATCGTGCGGGCACCGTACACCTGGACCACCGCTTCCTTCACCTCGGCCGGCTCGGGGGCCAGGCCGACCGGCTCGCGGCTGGCGGTGCGCCAGTCCGAACGCGTGTTCGTGCACGAAGTGGCGGCCACGATGGCGCTCAGCACGAGCGCGTGGAGAACGAGTCGGGAAGGACGTTGCATGGTCTTCGTGCCGGCGACATGCCGCGCCGGGCGAGTGCGCCGCACGATCGTACGTGCTCAATGGACGGTGCGCGGCGTCCCTGCGACGGCCGCCTCGGCGATCTTCTCGCTCGCCTCGCGTCTTTCGTCGGCGTCCGCGGCAGGCTCGGGTTGCACCTGCGCCGACTCGGGCTCATGGCTCAGGTGGATGTACACCGGAAAGTGGTCCGAGCCGATGTAGCGCATCCGGCAGAACTCGACCAGCCGGAAATCGTTGGAATGGAAGAAGTGGTCGAGCGGAAAGCGGATCAGGGCGTGCTTGGCGTTGAAGGTGTTGAAGAAGCCGCGGCCCATGCGCGGATCGAGCAGGCCGCTGATGTCGCGGAACAGCCGGCTCGTGTGCGACCAGGCCACGTCGTTCATGTCGCCCATCACGATCACGGGACCGGGATCCTCCCGCACGGCACGCCCCACCATCAGCAGCTCGGCGTCACGCGGCACCGAGCTGTCGCTCTCGGTCGGGGAGGGCGGTCGCGGATGCAGGCAGTGCAGCTTGATCAGGCGACCGGAGGGCAGGCGCAGGCCGGTGTGGATCGACGGCACGTCGTCCTGCACGAGGTGGGAGACACGCGGCTCGGACAGCTCCAGGCGCGAGAAGAGCAGCATCCCGTAGGTGTTGTCCTGCGGCCGCAGCACGGTGAACGGATGCGTCCGCGACAGCTCGGACAGCTGCTCCGACCACCAGCGGTCGGCTTCGAGCGCGAGGACGACATCGGGATCCGCGTCGCGCACGACGGCCAGCAGGGCCGCCGCATCGCGGTTGCTCTGCAGGACGTTGGCGAACAGCAGCCGGACGCTGTTGTCGGGGTCGGGCTTGTCGCTGCCCTGCACCTGCGTGCGTCCCAGGCGCGTGTAGGGCAGCATGTTCAGCACCTGCATCGCCAGGCAGACGATCAGCGCCAGCCGGAGCGCCTGGCCCCACGCGCCTGCGTCGACCGTCAGCGCGTGGATCAGCAGCACCAGCAGCATCGCCGCCGCGATCTGCGCGCGCGGGAAGTCGAAGATCCGGACCCACCAGCTCTGGCGGCGTGTCAGTGGAAGCAGCGTTGCCGCGACAAAAACCCAGCCGACACCGACAAGCCAAGGTTCCAAGGCCGCTTCTCACGATGGATGTGGCTCTGGAGAGCAAATGGCGTGCCCCTGACGCGCCGGCTCACAGGCGGATCGCCCTCAGGGCCTGGAGAAAGACGCGCACCCGGGTCGGCACCAGTCGCGCGCCGGGGTAGACCGCGAGCACCGGCTGCGCCGGCGGGCGCAGGGACTTCAGCACTTCCACGATCTCGCCGCCCGCGAGCTCGCGCTGCAGGAAGTAGGCGGGCAGCTGCGCCAGGCCCAGCCCCAGGCCGACGGCGGCGACCAGGCCCTCGCCGTCGTTGATGCGGATGCGCGTTCGCGGACGCAGCTCCAGGTCCTTGCCGCCCTGGCGGAAGTGCCAGGGGCGGTCGCGGCCGCTGCTCGGCATGCGGAACACCAGCGCCTCGTGCGAGGCGAGGTCCCCCAGGTGACGCGGCGTGCCGTGCTGCTCGAGGTAGCCGCGGCTTGCGACCAGCACGAGCGACTGGCTGGCGACGCGCTGCGCGACCAGCGTAGAGTCCTTCGGCGGCCCGACGCGCAGGGCGACGTCGATGCCTTCCTTCACCAGATCCGCGTAGGCGTCGTGCAGCCGCACGTCCAGCTCCAGACCGGGGAACTGCTGCGCCGCCGCGGCGAAGCCCCGCCGTCACACCCATGCCGGGCGTGGCCCCCGCCACCCTCGCCGGCGAGGCGGAGGGTCTGCGCAGCCTCAGCGTCTGACGACAGTCGATGGCACCCGGCGCGTGCACGCCGCCGCACTCGCATCCCTGCGAGGAGATCGTGCTCTGCGATGCAGGCTCCGGAGAGGTGCACATCGGCGGCGAGGTGCATGCCTTCGCTGCCGGGCAGACCGTCGTGCTGCCGGCAGGCGTGCAGCACCAGATCTTCGACACCGGTCAGGAGCCGCTCGTGAGCACCGCGGTGTTCGCGGCGACGTCGGTGCCGGTGACGCTGCCGGACGGGCAGGCGCTGGCGTTGCCCTGGCGGAGCTAGTGGGGCCTGAGCGGCATGTCCCGAAGCGCCTGCGCCAGCTCGGCAACCTGCCAGACGGCGATGCGGTGCTCGGCGGCGAACTGCCGGGCCGTGTCGGTCAGAGCACCGAGGCCGATGTACAGGGCATCGGCCGCGTCGCCGGCGTCGCGTGCGGCCTGCAGCGCCTGCAGCGCCCCGAGCCCGGTCTGCGCCGACTTCCAGCGGCGGGCACAGACCAGCATGTGCCGGCCCTGCCGCTCGAGCACGAAATCGACGGCGGCGGATCCGCCCGGCTGCACGGCATAGCCGTCGCGCCGGAAGCACTGCTCGAGCACGGCGGCGAAGGCAGGCCAGGCCATGCCGGCCACCGCCTGCTGCGTCTCGGCCACGCGGGCGGCACTGGGCTCGCGCCATTGGCGCCGTGCCGCCAGGGCGGCGATCACCACGAAGGGAAAGCCGGAGAGGGCGCCGACGACGCGGAACTGCTCGGGCAGCAGGGCCATGCTAGCCAGCCCGATGGCGACCGCGATCACGGCGCTGATCCACCAGGGGGAACGGAGCAGAACCGCGAACAGCGAGTTCTTTGCCATCTGCAGTTTCAAGCGGGGCTCCGGTCGCGGCCGAAGGGCCGAGCAAGGATCGATCCTAGCCGTCGCTTCCGGCCGACCACTTCGGCAGGCGGAAGTCGGTGGCCAGCGCCGCCACCCTGAGCCCGGTGGCGGTGGCCGCGCCGGCCAGGAGCGCCCAGCCGTCGGGCGCTTCGACCGCCCGCGCGCCGACCAGGACCCAGCCACCGGCGAAGGCGCACAGGGCGTACGGCCGGTGGTCGCGGAAGGCGGTCGGGATCTCGTTGCAGACGACGTCGCGCAGGACGCCGCCGAACGTGGCGGTGACCACGCCCATGAGGACGGCGACGATGGCGGGCAGGTCCTGCGCCAGCGCCAGCTGCGTGCCGCCGGCGCTGAAGAGCCCCAGCCCCAGCGCATCGGGCCACTGCATCGCCCGTGCCGTCGGCGCGACGTGGCGCGAGCGCAGCAGCAGCATGGCCGCCGTGCACAGCGCCAGCAGCAGCCACAGCCAGACGGAGTGCTCGACCCAGAAGAAGGGGCGCCGGTCGAGCAGCACGTCGCGCAGGGTGCCGCCCCCGAAGGCGGCCAGGCCTGCCACGACGCAGACGCCGACGGCATCCAGCCGCTTCCTCGCCGCCTCGAGCAGCCCGGACAGTGCGAAGGCGATCGTCGCCAGCACCTCGACGACGGTCGAGAGCAGGGTGAACAGCGGCTGTTCGGGCATGATGGCCTTCGGCAGGGCGGCAGGGCGGACGGAGTATCTGTCCGGCGCCGGCGTCTGGAACGTCGATTGCCCGGGACCCCCGCGCATCCACCGAAGAACACGGGAGGCCGCCTTGGTCCGTCTTGAGGTCGAGCTGTCACTGGCCTACGAGATCCGGGATCGGCGCGGCGCGGACTTCGTCTTCAACATCCACGCGGCGAAGACGCCGCAGCAGACGGTCGAGAACGAGCGCCTCGACCTGAGCCAGCCGGTCGTTCCGGAGATCGCCACCGATCCGACGACGTCGACCCGCCTCATGCGCCTGCATGCCGCCCAGGGGCCGCTGCAGCTGACTTACGCCGCGACCGTGACCATCGCGCACCATGTCGCGCAGCCCGACACGCTGGCCGAAGTGCCGATCGGCAGCCTGCCGCTCGACGTGGTCCCGTACCTCTACCCGAGCCGCTACTGCCAGTCGGACCGGCTCCTGAAGCTGGCCTTCGACGAGTTCGGCTCGCTGTGGCCGGGCTATAGCCGCGTGCTGGCGATCCAGCACTGGGTGCAGAAGCACGTCACCTTCGCGTCGAACACGTCCGACTCGTCGACGTCGGCCGTCGACACGCTGATCGAGCGCGTCGGCGTGTGCCGCGACTTCACGCATCTCATGCTTGCGCTCTGTCGCGCCGTGAGCATCCCGGCACGGATCGCCACCGGCACCGACTACGGAGCCGCCGAAAGCCTCGGGCCGCCGGACTTCCACGCCTACGTCGAGGCCTACCTTGACCACCGCTGGTACCTGTTCGACGCGTCCGGCACCGGCATCCCGATGGGCTTCCTGCGCTTCGGCACCGGCCGCGACGCCGCCGACGTCGCCTTCGCGACGATGTTCGGCGACGTGCTGGCGATGGCGCCGATCGTCAGCGTGCGCGCGCTCGAGGGCAGCGGCCTCGAGATACCGCGGCACCGCAGCGAGGGGCTGTCAACCGCGGCGGGGCGGGCGCCTGCGGCGTCGGCATCGAGCGCCGATGCAGCGGATTCCCGGGGCGACACCCCGCGCGGTCACCTCGTCACGCAGTTGCCCGACTAGCCGCAGCGCGCGACGGCGTCTAGTCGGCCCTCTGATAGCGCTCGATCTGGCAGTCGTAGCCACCGGGTTCCCGGGCGCAGGCAGAAGAGGCGCTGTTCTGCGGCTGTGACAGCGCGGAGCAGCCGGCCAAGGCCCACAGAACCAATACGGCGGATGCAAGCGCCTTGACCATTGGTAACTCTCCTCCTGCGGCTTGTGGATTCTGACGACCGCCGATAGCCCTGAAGGCGGCGCGGCCGTGCGCGGCAACCGTTGGTCACGAAACCAGGTGTCTTCCACCTCAAGTTTTCGCGCCACCTCTCGACCCCTCGCGGCCTGCGCCCTATCGCACGGAGCGCCGCACCTCGCCACCAGCCGGCGAGGCGAAGCCGACCGGTGGCTGCAGGCCGCGCCGGGTGCGCCGATAGAGTGACTCGCATGTCCCGTCGAACCACGCTCGCACCCTGCCGAACGGCTGCGGCAATGCCCCACCCGCGGCAGAGCCGAGTCGCGGCGCGCGTGCACGGATTCACGCTGATCGAGCTGGTCATCGTCGTGTCGATCATCGCGATCCTGGCGGCCGTCGCCTATCCCGCCTACCAGGACCAGATCCGCAAGTCGCGGCGGGCCGAGGCGCAGTCGTTCCTCCTCGCCGTGGCCGCCCGGCAGCAGCAGTTCCTGCTCGACACGCGCGCCTACGCCGCCACCATCGCCGGCGTCGGCGTGCCGGTACCGGCGCACGTCGGCAGCCACTACACGCTGACGCTGGCGGTCACCGCCGGGCCGCCGCCGACCTACACCGTGCGCGCCACGCCCGTCGCCGCGCAGGCGCACGAAGCCTGCGGCACCCTCGGGGTCGACCAGACCGGCGCCAAGACGGCGGCCAACGCAGGCTGCTGGTGATGCACGGCGCCACCTTCACCCGGCAGCACGCGGCGGCGAACGGCTTCACGCTGGTCGAGCTGGTCGTCACCGTGGCACTCCTGGCGATGATCCTCGGGCTCGCGGCACCGTCGATGCGATCCTTCGTCGTGGGCCAGCGCATCCGCGCCCTCTCGTACGACCTGACCAGCGACCTGCTGCTCGCGCGCAGCGAGGCACTCAAGCGCAACGCGGCGGTGGTTGTCGCCCGTGACGCCGACGAGTGGCATGCGGGCTGGACCACCGCGGCCGGCGCCACCCAGCTCAGCAAGCGCAACGGCGCCGGGGGCAACGTCGCCTTCGCCGGTGCCCCGGCCGCCATCACCTTCGACGTCAACGGTCGCGTCTCCTCGCCGACGGCGCAGGTCCGCATCACCGTCAGCTCGACGGCGGCCGACGCGAACAGCCGCCGCTGCGTCGAGCTCGACCTGTCCGGCCGGGCCAGGTCGGTACCCGGAGCCTGCACATGAATGCATCCATCCGCCGTCGGCGCGGCGCCCCGGGCGCGCAGCGCGGCGCCCTGCTGATCGAGGTGCTGGTGTCGATCGTCGTCTGCGCTTTCGGCCTGCTCGGCTTCGTCGCCGTGCAGGCGCGCGCGGTGGCCTCCGAGTTCGAGGCGCACCAGCGGACGCAGGCGCTGACCCTGGTCGACGACATGGTGAGCCGCATCAACGCCAACCGGTTCGCGGCCGGGACGTACGTCGTCGACGGCCTGATCGGCGAAGGCGCGATCCAGGACTGCACCGGCCTCGCCGGCGCGGCACTCGACGTGTGTCAATGGGGCAACCTGATCCGCGGTGCGCGCGAGGACCGCGCCGGCAGCGCCGTCGGCGCGATGCTCGGTGCACGCGGCTGCATCACGCGCCCGGCGACCAGCAGCGACCGCTACGTGGTCGCCATCGCCTGGCAGGGGATCGTCGCCACCGGCGCGCCGCCGAGCCCGTGCGGGCAGGGCGACGCGGCGTTCGCGGCCGAGCCGCTGCGGCGCACGGTCTCGTACACCGTCTGCATCGGCCTGCTCAGGGACCCGGCGGTCCCGCCGGCCCTGGCGCGCTGCTGAGCCATGCCGATGCGACCGCGCCCGTGTCCCCCGCGTCGGCCCCGGCAGGCGGGCTTCTCGCTCGTCGAGCTGATGATCGGCCTGACGCTGGGGCTCATCATTACCTCGGCACTGCTGGTCATGTTCGCCAATGCCTCGACGACGGGGCAGAACCTGCGCCGCAGCGGCGTGCAGCTGGACAACGGCCGCTACGCCGCCGAGCTGCTGCGCGACGACATCCGCCTGGCCGGCTTCTACGGCGAGATCGCCACGGCGGCGGCGCTGACCAGCGATCCCGATCCCTGCAGCCTCGCGCCGGCTGCCTTCGTCGCCGTGCCGCCGACGCTGCCGGCGCCGGTGCACGGCTACACGGGCGCGGAGCTGCTGCCGTGCCTGGCCAACCGCCAGCCCGGCAGTGCGGCGATCGCGATCCGACGCCTCGACATCGACGCCGTCCTTCCCGGCACCATCGCGCCGGGGTCGCAGCTGTTCGTCCAGTACTCCTTCTGCGAGAGCGACACGCTGGCGCCTCCGCTCAAGTTCCACCACGACCCGGCCGACTTCACCCTGAACGACCGGACCTGCGCCGCCGTGAACCGCGTCCGGGCCTACGTCTCGAGGGTCTACTTCGTGGCCTCGTGCAACCGCTGCAGCGACGCCACCGACCGCACGCCGACGCTGAAGCGGGTCGAGCTCCTGAACGGCCAGCTGGTTGAGACGGCGCTGGTCGAGGGCATCGAGGACATGCGCTTCGAGTACGGCTTCGATGTCGACGGCAACGGCACGCCCGACACCTACCTGACGCAGCCCGACGTCGCCGGCCCGACGTCCGACTGGGCCAACGTGATGGCGGTCCGCTTCCACTTCGTCAGCCGCTCGCTGGACAAGGCGACCGCCGGCCCGGCCCTGGGTGCCTCGCAGAGCTTCGACTTCGGCGGCGCCGGCGTGATCGTCGCGGCCGACGACGGCTACGTCCGGCGCGCGCACGGCAACACCATCCGCCTGGTCAATCCCAGCGGAACCCGGGAACTGCCATGACGCGCCGCATCCGGTCCTTCACCCGCCGCAGCAGCCAGCGCGGCGCCACGCTCATCGTCGCCCTCGTGATGCTGCTGGCGATGGCCCTGCTTGCGGTCTGGGCCTACAACGGCAGCACGACCAACCTGCGCATCGTCGGCAACACGCAGACGCGGCAGGAGGCCTTCGCTGCGGCGCAGGCGGCGATCGAGTGGACGATCAGCTCGTCGCTGTTCGTGCAGGACCCGGTCGCGGTGGCGGCGAGCCCAATCCCGATCGACGTTCACGGCAACGGCCACGCCGCCTACGCGGCCCGGCTAGATCCGGCGCCCTCGTGCTACCGGGTCCGCCCGGTCGCCTCCGGCGAGCTCAATCCGACCACCGCCAGCGACCTGCCCTGCATGCTGTCGCAGGCGCCGAACGGCATCGAGAGCGCGGTGCCCGGCCCGGCGGCGGGCGCGTCGCTGTGCTCCGACATGGAATGGAACGTCCGAGCCGTCGTGAACGACGCGACCAGCGGAACGAGCGTCGCCGCCAACCAGGGCGTGGCCGTGCGCGGCTTCGTCACCGATGCGG
>NZ_JANODC010000088.1:0-9304 GCF_031412495.1 Rhizobacter sp.
CGCTCGCCGTCCGGGCGGCCGCCGACGCTGAAGGTGCGCCCGTCGAAGAGCGGACTCACCGCCTTGAAGCTGAACGAGACGACGCGCGCATGCGGCTGCTGCCGCCGCAGCAGGTCAAGCAGCAGCGTCGCGATCAGCGGCCCGTGCACGACGAGGCCGGGGAAGCCCTCGACCTCGGTCGCGTAGCGGCGGTCGTAGTGGATGCGGTGGCCGTTGAGGGTCAGGGCCGAATAGCGGAAGAGCAGCACCTCGTCGGGGTCGATCTCGCGCGCGAAGGTCGCGTCGACCGGCGCCGGCAGCGGCTCCGGCGCCATCGAGCCGGGCCCCGCCAGTCCCCGGTAGACGATGTCGTGCTCCTCCTCGATGGCGAGGCCGGCGGCGTTGTCGACCCGGTGCTGCACCGTCACGAAGACCAGGGGCCCGGAGCGCGACGCCTTCTCGTTGACGGCAGCGATGCGCGAGGTCCGCGTCACCGCGTCGCCGACGCGCAGGGTGGCCGGGAAGCGGAGCCGGCTGCCGGCCCACATGCGGCGCGGCAGCGCGACCGGCGGCAGGAAGCCGCCGCGGCGCGGGTGCCCGTCGGGGCCGAGCTCGCCCTGCCGGTGCACCGGCAGGAAGTAGAGCCAGTGCCAGAGCGGCGGCAACGGCGTGCCGCGCTCCGGCGCGCGATCGTCGCGGTCGAGCGTCGCGGCGAGCGCCGCCATCGGCACGGAGGTGACGGTGTCGGCACGCGTCTCCGTGCGGCCGATCCAGTCGCGGTAGTCGGTGTCCGATCCCATCGTGTGCATTGAACCATGCACGCGCGCCGCCCCCGATCGCCTCGGCCGGCCGCCGCCTCTGCCCCGGCGCGGGCACCGGGAATGCCGGCGACCGATGCACACTGTGCCCCACCGGAGGAAAACCATGGCCTTGCCCCACGCCCATCTGCTCGACGTCATCGACGTGCGCCCGCTCGGGCCTGCGCTGCAGGACGCGGTCAGCACGAGCCTGATCAAGACCGACCGCCTCCAGCTGCAGCACCTCGTCCTGCCGGCGCGCCACGACGTGCCGGAGCACCATGTCGACGACGAGTGCACGATCCACTGCCTGGAAGGCGACGTCGAGGTGCGGATGCCGTCAGGCACGCGCCGCCTCGGCCCCGGCCAGCTGGTCGTCCTGCCGGCGCAGCAGCGGCACGGCCTCAGCGCCCGCGCCACTTCGGCGGTGCTGGTGACGCTGCTGCTGCGCCGCGGCGATGCCGGCGACGGCGGCGGTTCGGGGCATCGAGATCGCCAGGCGGAGAAGCCGGCGGGTTGACGCTTCGCCATGACCTCACCTGATCCAGACGAGACGGCGACAGTCCGCTGACGGTCAGGCCTATGGCCCGGCGTACTTGGGATCGAGCGTGGTTCCGGTGGCCAGCACCCGCCCCTCGCGATCGAAGGTCACCGAGAAGATCCTCGATTCGCCGCCATCGGCGAAGCGCCAGTCCCAGACCTCCTCGTTCTTCAAGGCGAAGGTCTGCTGCTTGGCAGGCCGGCCGAGCAGGCGGCGCACCTCGGCGCGATCGGTGCCCGGCACGACCTTGGCGAAATTCGCCGGCTTGAGGACCTGGCGCAGCGACGTCATCCTGCCGTCGGGCCCGATCGAGATCATGTAGTTGGTCTGCCCTTCGGGCTGGCGCGGGTACTCAAAGGTGCGGTCGCCGTTCGCCTCCTCGTGGATCGCGGCGGGCGCGCCGAACCGGGCGCGCACGTCGGCTTCGGTCGCCACCCCCTCCTCGAGCTCGGCGATCTTCTGCGAGTCGCAGCCAAACAGCATCAGGATCGGGGCGACCAGCGCCCAGAGACGTCGCGTGCGCATCGGTTCGCTTTCAAGAGTGCCGAGCCTACCCTGGCGCCGGCGCGCGCGCGCTCGAGCGGACGGCATCGCCCCGCTGCACGCCGGGACATGGCGTCGTTCCTGCCGGCTTGGCGCGACAGGACCTTCAGCGGCTCGGATCGATCAGCACCTTGGCCGCCGTCGCCCGCCGCCCGTAGTCGGCGATCGCCTCTGCCTGCAGCGCCTCGGCGAGGGATACGGTGCGCGTGTAGCGGCTGGCGAAGGTCGTCTTCAGCTCGGCGGCGACCCGGTCCTTGAGCCGCTGCGCCGCGTCGGCGCCGATGCGCTGCAGGAAGATGAAGAGCAGCCAGCCGCCCATGCCCCAGCTCATGCCGAAGTTGCGCGCGAACTCGGTCGGGCCGGTGTCGAGGCCGCCGTAGAGGTAGACCTGCTTGTGCGTCGCCGAGCCGTAGCGGCTGTATTCGGTTTCGCTGCGGCTCAGCGCCGCTTCCATGGCGCCGAGGATCTGCCCGGCGAGGCGGCCGCCGCCGATGGCGTCGAAGCCGAGCGTCGCGCCGGTGCTGGCGAGCGCCTCGGTCAGCTCCGCCATGAACGCCGGCGACGCGGTGCTGACCACGTGCGCCGCCCCCTGCTCGCGCAGCAGCGCCGCCTGCTCGGCCCTGCGCACGATGTTGACGAGGCCGATGCCGTCGGCCAGGCAGAGGCGGTTCAGCATCTGGCCGAGGTTCGACGCCGCTGCCGTGTGCACCAGGGCGCGATGGCCTTCGCGGCGCATCGTCTCGACCATGCCGAGCGCGGTGAGCGGGTTGACGAAGGACGAGGCGCCTTCGGCCGCGGTGGTCCCCGGCGGCAGGGGCAGACACAGCTCGGCCTTCACCGTCCGGTACTGCGAGTACATCGCGCCGCCGAGGACGGCGACGGTCCGGCCGACGAGCGCCTGTGCCGCCGGGGTGCTGCCGGCAGCGACGACGGTGCCGGCGCCCTCGTTGCCGACCGGCATCGACCGGCCGACGCGGCCGGCCATCGCCTTCATCGCCGCCTCCGAAACGCGCGCGGTCGCCACGGTGCGCTCGCCGCTGCCGCGCACGGCCAGGGTCGCCGGGTCGGCAGCGCCGAAGAGCAGCCCGATGTCGGACGGGTTGATCGGAGTCGCCTCGACGCGGACGACGACCTCGTCGGGCCCGGGTTCGGGCGTCGCGACGCGCAGGAGCGACAGCTCGAGCTCGCCGCCGTCCTTGACGAGGGAGCGGACCTGAAGACCGTCGGCGGGCAGGTTCGGGTTCATGATCGATTGTCCGACGCTGGCGCGCTGGGGTTGTAGTCCACAGGGTCGCGGTACGCCGCCTCGTCGTGGATGGCCCAGTACGCATCGTGCAGGCGCGTCGTCAAGGGGCCCGGGAACTGCGGCAGCGGCCGGCCGTCGATCTTCGCGATCGGCAGGATGCCGCCGCCGGTCGAGGTGAGGAAGACCTCGTCCGCAGCGCGCACGGCCGACGCGGGCACCGCCCCCAGGCGTACCGGGATGCCGAGCCGCGCGCACAGCTCAATCGCCGTCTGCCTCGATACGCCTTCGAGCACGCCTTCGGCCGCGCTGTGGACGACGCCGTCCTTGGCGACGAAGACGTTGAAGCCCGGCCCTTCGGTGACGTTGCCGTGCGCGTCGACCACGCAGCTGGTGTCGCGGCCGCGGTCGTAGGCGTCGAACATCGACTGCACGAGGTCGATCCAGTGGTAGTTCTTGACCCTCGGATCGACCGACCCCGGCGCGATGCGCTGGCGCTCGCTGATGTGCAGGTCGAGGCCGGCGAGCTGCTTCTCGCGCGAGGCGATCCAGACGTAAGGCACGGCGTAGGCGTAGAAGCGGTTCTGCGCCTGGCGCGGATCGCGCGCGCCGCGCGGCGGCACGCCCCGCGTGCAAACCATCGCCACGTAGGCGTCCTGCAGGCCGCCGGCGCGCACGCAGCCGTGCAGGATGGCGCGGAGCTCGGCGCGGTCGTGCGGGATCGCCAGACGCATCTTCTCAAGGCTGGCGAAGAAGCGGTCCAGGTGCACGTCGAGGCGGAAGAACGCGCCCTGCCAGACGCTGGCGACGTCGTAGGTGGCGTCGGAGCGCGTGAAGCCCCAGTCGAACAGCGAGATTTTCGCTTCCGACAGCGGCGCCCAGGCGCCTTCGATGAAGACGCAGCCGCCTTCGAGCCGGCCGACGGGAGGAGCTGCAGGAAGGGACATGGTCGAGCCTCGCGTCGTGGAAGTCATACCTTATCAGCCGTGACGGAGCGCGGGCTTCCATGGCGGGCGATGATGGCGCCCATCCGAGACCACGGGCAGGGGATGCGGTGCGAACCATCGACGAGATGCTGAGCTTGCGGCTGCTCACACCCGAACAGCACCAGGAGATCGGCGCCTGGGTTGCGCACGCGCGAACCGCCGAGGCGATCATGCAGATGCCGGCGCATCTCTGGCGCTCCCTGGAGCTCGCCAGCGCGCTGATGGGCTTCGACGCCGACCTCCGTCAGCCGCCGTGCCTCGAGCCCTGAGGCCTCGTCAGTAGGTCTCGAGGTGCAGGCGCCCCTCGCGCTTCAGCGCCCCGGCGATGCTCTCCCAATCCAGCCCGGCACCCGTGGCAACGTCGCGCAGCGCCAGCAGCACGCCTTCCTCCATCGCCTTCAGACCGCAGACGTAGAAGTGCGAATCCGGATCGGACAGCAGCGGCACGAGGTCGACCGCACGCTCGTGCAGCAGGTCCTGGACGTACTTCCTCGGCTGCCCCGGCGTGCGCGAGAACGCCAGGTTGATGTCGATGAAGTCCTTGGGCAGGCTCTGCAGCGGCCCGAAGTACGGCAGCTCCTCGCGCGTGCGCGCGCCGAAGAACAGCATCAGCTTGCCGCCCTCGAACTTGCCGCTCTTCCTCAGGCGGCGCCGCCATTCGGTCATCGCCCGCATCGGCGCGCTGCCGGTGCCGGTGCAGATCATCACGATGTGCGACTTCGGGTGGTTGGGCATCAGGAACGACTGCCCGAATGGCCCGACCACCTGCACCGTGTCGCCCACCTTCAGGTCGCAGACGTAGTTCGAGCACACGCCGCGGGTGGGCCGCCCCTGGTGGTCCTCGGTGACGCGCTTGACCGTCAGCGAGACGTTGTTGTAGCCGGGCCGCTCGCCGTTGCGCGGGCTGGCCACCGAGTACTGGCGCGGCATCTGCGGCCGGCCGTTGGCGTCGGTGCCCGGCGGGACGATGCCGATCGACTGCCCCTCGAGCACCGGGAACGGCATCGAGCCGAAGTCGAGGACGATGTGGTGCGTCTGGTTGTGGAAGCCCGCCTCGGTGCAGTTGACGTTGCCGACCACGCTCGCCGTCGTCGGGTTCTTCGGCGAGAAGAGGTTGGTATAGGCGTGCGCCGCCGACCAGGGCGGCACGGTCGAGCCGTAGGCGGCCGAGTTGAAGGGCGCCTCGCCGCCGGCCGCCTCCGGCCTGACGGCGAGCACCGGCTCGGCCGGCAGGGCCGCCAGCGCCTCGGGCGCCACGCCCTCGGCGGCGAGCTGGTCGGGGCTGAGCTCGGCCGGCAGCTCGTCCCAGGTGAGCTGCTCCGCGATCGCATAGGCGCGCACCTTCGGCACCGTCCGCCAATTGTCGATCGAGCCGGTCGGGCACGGCGAGATGCAGGCCATGCAGAGGTTGCAGATGTCGGCATCGACGACGTAGTTGCGGTCGTCGTGCGTGATCGCCCCCACCGGGCAAGTCGCCTCGCAGGTGTTGCAGCGGATGCAGATCTCGGGGTCGATCAGGTGCTGCTTGATGACTCCCGTGTCGGTGGCCGTTTCCATCCGCGCATCATCAGCCAAATCGCACGTACTCGTAATCGACGGGCATGCGGTTGATGCCCATCGCCGGCGGCGCGATCCAGCCGGCGAACTTGCCCGGCTCGACGACGCGGCCCATCAGGGAGGCGACGAAGGCACGGTCGTCCCGCGACGGAAGCCAGCGCGCCTCGCTGGCCGTCCATTCCTCCTCGCTCACGACCCGGCCTTCCGGCGACATGCGGATGCCGGCGAGGGCGCCGATGCGGCGGTTGAAGGCCTTGTGCGGCACGACCAGGCGGGTCGCGATGCCGGCCTTCTCGAGGACCTTGTTCCAGCGGCCGATGCCGGCCACCGAGTCCTTGATGAAGTCGTCGCGCAGCACCTCGTTGAGGGCGTTGAGCATCGGCACCTCCTTCTCGACGAGCTGGCCGTCGTGGACCTCGAGCACCTTGTAGGTCTGTCCCTTGAGCACGTGGTCGTCGGCACGCTTGCCTTCGTCGAAGCGACCCTTCAGCCCGGTCGAATAGAAGGTCGCGGCGTTGCTCGACTGATCGGCGCCGAACAGGTCGATGGTCACCGAGTAGTGAAAGTTGAGGTAGCGCTGGATCGTGCCGAGGTCGATGGCGCCGCCGGCGCGCACAAGCGCCGGGTCGTCCGTCTTCAACTCGTTCATGACCTGGGCCGTGCGCTGCAGCACGCGCGAGACGCCGCTCTCGCCCACGAACATGTGGTGCGCTTCCTCGGTGAGCATGAATTTGGTCGTCCGCGCCAGCGGATCGAAGGCGCTCTCGGCCAGGGCGGCGAGCTGGAACTTGCCGTCGCGGTCGGTGAAGTAGGTGAACATGAAGAAGGCCAGCCAGTCCGGCGTCTTCTCGTTGAACGCGCCGAGGATGCGCGGGTTGTTCTCGTCGCCCGAGGTCCGCTCGAGCAGGGCGCCGGCTTCCTCGCGGCCGTCGCGGCCGAAGTGCTTCTGCAGCAGGTAGACCATGGCCCAGAGGTGGCGGCCTTCCTCGACGTTGATCTGGAACAGGTTGCGCAGGTCGTACTGGCTCGGCGCCGTCAGGCCGAGATGGCGCTGCTGCTCGACCGAGGCCGGCTCCGTGTCGCCCTGCGTGACGATGATGCGGCGCAGGTTGGCACGGTGCTCGCCGGGGACGTCCTGCCAGACCTTCTCGCCCTTGTGGTCGCCGAAGTGGATCTGCCGGTTCTCGTCGCCCGGCTGCAGGAAGATGCCCCAGCGATAGTCGCGCATCTTCACGTAGTCGAAGTGGGCCCAGCCTTGCGGGTCGACGCTGGTCGCGGTGCGCAGGTAGACCTGGTGGTTGGTCGACTCGTCGGGGCCGACGTCGTCCCACCACTGGACGAAGTTCGGCTGCCACTGCTCGAGCGCGCGCTGCAGCGTGCGGTCGTCGGCCAGGTTGACATTGTTCGGGATCTTCTGGGTGTAGTCGATGGACATGCTGTTGTCTCGGTGACGGTCGGTGAATTCAGACGCGCTTGAAGTCGAAGCCGGGTTTCTCGCCGGTGCCGTAGACCTTGAGCGCGCCCTTCTCGCCGACGGCGTTCGGGCGCTGGAAGATCCAGTTCTGCCAGGCGGTGAGGCGGCCGAACACGCGCGTCGCCATGTTCTCGGTGCCGGCGAAGCGGAGGTTGGCCTCGAGGCCGGTGAGCGCGTCGGGCGACATCGCCGCCCGCTCTTCGATGGCGATGCGGACCTCGTCGTCCCAGTCGATGTCGTCGGGCGCCGCGGTGACGAGGCCGAGGCCGAGCGCGGTATCGGCGTCGAGCGCCGTGCCGATCGCCTGCTTCGCGGCGCCGAGCGGGCCGGCCTCCTGGTAGAAGCGGCGGCCGAGCCGGGTCTCGCCGGAGACCATCGGCAGCGGCCCGAAGCTGAAGCCGTCGAGCCGCAGCGTCGGGGCGCGCTCCGGCTCGTCGGGCAGGGCCAGCATGTAGGTGCGGTCGGCGGCGAAGGCGAGCTCGGCGAGCAGCCCGGCGAAGCAGGAGCCCGGCTCGACCAGCGCGAACAGCGTCCGCGACGAGACGTCGAGGCGGGCGAAGGTGCGGCGCAGCAGGCCGATCGTCTCGCGCACCAGCCAATGTTCCGCGTTCGCCTGCAGCGTCGCGCCGGCGGCGAGCACGGCGGCGGCGTCTCCCTCGGTCTTCAGGAGCCAGGTGCCGAGCTCGAGCTCGTTGGTGCGCAGATTGAGGATGGCGTCGTCGAGCTGCCGCGCCATGGCCAGCGGCCACCACGCGGCGCCGGCGGCCTCGATCGCGGCGATGTCGGTCGGCTGGGCACCGGACGGCGCCTTCACCGTGATCGTCGCCGTTCGCCGCGAACGGTCCATCTGCACGGCCACGTGCTCGTAGCTCAGGGCATCGGCGGAATCGGCGCGCTCGATGCGTGCCAGGGCCACGCCCTTCGCCTCGGCCGGGCGCGGGCTGCCCTCGCCCATACGCGCGGCGCGCTCGTGCACCGCCTGCGCGAACTGCGCCGGCTTGGCGACGGCGTCGACCAGGCGCCAGTCGACGGCACGCTGGCCGCGCACGCCTTCGACGCTGGTGCAGAAGATGTCGGCGAGGTCGTGCCGGACCTTGCGCTTGTCGGTAACGCGGGTGAGCCCGCCGGTGCCGGGCAGAACGCCGAGCAGCGGCACCTCCGGCAGCGACACCGACGACGAGCGGTCGTCGACGAGGACGATCTCGTCGCAGGCCAGCGCCAGCTCGTAGCCGCCGCCGGCGCAGGCGCCGTTCACCGCCGCGAGGAACTTGATGCCCGAGTGCTGCGACGTGTCCTCGATGCCGTTGCGCGTCTCGTTGGTGAACTTGCAGAAGTTCACCTTCCAGGCGTGGCTGGAGACGCCCAGCATGAAGATGTTCGCGCCCGAGCAGAAGACGCGGTCCTTGGCGCTGGTGACGATCACCGAGCGGACCTGCGGATGCTCGAAGCGGATGCGGTTCAGCGCGTCGGCGAGCTCGATGTCGACGCCGAGGTCGTAGCTGTTGAGCTTGAGCTTGTAGCCGGGCCGGATGCCGGCATCCTCGGCGATGTCGAGGTGCAGCGTCGCCAGCGGGCCCTCGACGCCCAGCTTCCAATGCCGGTAGCCGGTGGGCTCGACGCGGTAGTCGACGCGGGGCGAAGCGGAACGGTCTTCCATGCGGGTCTCCAGGGAATCAATGCATCATAGTGCATACGACCGGGACTTATCAAGCAGCAGATGCAATTGGCTTCATCTCACCAGGGGCTTCCGGTCCGACCGGCCGGGCCTCGAGCAGGTCGCCGGCCAGGGCCAGCAGCGTGGCGAGGCTCTCCGCCTCGCCCCGCCCGCTCGTGTCTAGCACCGCGTCGGCCTTGGCGTAGAAGGGGGCGCGGCCGGCGAGGATGCGGCGCAGGTCGTCCATGGCCTCGGGGCTCGCCGCCATCGGCCGGGTGTCGCCCTGCGCGGCCACGCGTGCCATGTGCTCTTCGGGCGACGCGGTGATCCAAATCGTCGCGCAATGGGCGAGCAGGACGTTGAAGGTCGCCGGCTCGGCGACGATGCCTCCGGGCGTGGCGATCACCGCCTCGCCGTGCAGTGCCCCGGTTTCGTCGAGGGCACGGCGCTCGTAGCGGCGGTAGGCGGCGGTCCCGTACAGGTCGTGGATCTCGCGCACGCTGCAGCCGGCGACGCGCTCGATCTCCCGG
>NZ_JANODC010000089.1:0-2277 GCF_031412495.1 Rhizobacter sp.
CCGAGCCCGCTCGGCGCCTGCATGAGCCGCCCAGAACCCGCCGCGCCGCCGCACCTCGAGCAGAAGAGCTTCGCCCTGCTGCTCGTGCTTCTCACACTCGCCGTCGCGCTGATCCTGTGGCCCTTCTTCGGCGCCGTGTTCTGGGCCGGGGTGCTGGCCCTGCTGTTCACGCCGGCCTACAACTGGCTGCTGAAGCGCTTGCGCGGCAGGCGTGTGCTCGCGGCCCTGGCGACGCTGTCGATCGTCCTCGTCATGGTGATCCTGCCTCTGACCCTGATCGCCACCTCTCTGTTCCAGGAGGTGACCGGCCTCTACCAGCGCGTCAAGTCCGGCGAGGTCGACTTCGGCCGCTACTTCGAGCAGGTCGTCGCCGCGCTGCCGGCGTGGCTGACCGGCTTGCTGGACCGCGCCGGCATGGGCGAGCTGGCCGTGCTGCAAGAGCGGCTGCGCGCCGGCGTGATGGAGCGCGGCCAGGCCGTCGCCACCCGCGTCGTCGGCATCGGCTCGGACACGCTCGACTTCGTCATCGCCTTCTTCATCGCGATGTACGTGCTCTTCTTCCTGCTGCTCGACGGGCCGCGCATCGTGCGCAACATCCGCCGCGCCGTTCCGCTCCAGCCCGCGCACAAGGACCGGCTGCTGAAGCAGCTCGCGGCGGTGATCCGCGCGACCGTGAAGGGCAACGTCCTCGTCGCCATGGTCCAGGGCACGCTCGGCGGGCTGGCCCTGTGGGTGCTCGGCGTGCACGCGCCCATTCTCTGGGGCGTGGTCATGGCCTTCCTCTCGCTGCTGCCGGCCATAGGCGCAGCCCTGATCTGGGGCCCGGTCGCCATTTACCTGCTGGCCACCGGCGCCATCTGGAAGGGCGTGGCCCTGATCGCCTTCGGCACCATCGTCATCGGCCTGGTCGACAACATCCTGCGCCCGATCCTGGTCGGCAAGGAGACCAAGCTGCCCGACTACGTGGTGCTCATCTCGACCATCGGCGGCCTGTCGATCTTCGGCCTGAGCGGCTTCGTCATCGGGCCGGTGATCGTGGCGATGTTCATCGTCGCCTTCGACATCCTCGCCACCAGCCGCGGCGAGGACCTCGACCCGGTGGAGTAGCGTCGCGCCGGACCCGCAAGCGGGCGAATTCGGCGCCCTCCTACACTGGCGCGCCTGCTTTTCCCTCGCCGACCCGCCTCGCCCGCGCTATGGTCGGCCACCGCCGAAGCCGCCATGGAAGAAGAAGCCAACGCCCGCATCCGGGAACTCGAAGCCCGCCTGGTGGCGCACCGCCTGGTCCTGCAGACGATCGCGCGCCTGCTGTCGGAATCGACGCTCGCCGAGCTGAGGGCCGCGGCCCAAGGCATCGACGACGCCGGCATGCAGGAAGCCAACCCCGACGTGCACATGCGCCGCGTCGCCGAAGAGATCTGGAGCATCCTCGAGCTCGCCGGCTGAGGCCGGCCGCGCGTCGACGCAGAATGCGTCGATGGAGCTCCCCGCCGACCCGCAGGCGCCTGTCGCCGCCGCGCCCCGGTCGCCGCAGCTGCTGATCCGGGCGGCGTGGGCCGCGCTGGCCTTCGTCCTGGTGTGGAGCGCGGCCTGGTTCTACGTGCCGCCGCTTGTCCGCCACGTCGCGGAAAAGGCCGGTGCCGAGACGCTGGGCCGCCGCCTCACGATGGGTGCGATCAGCTTCCAGCCCTGGACCCTGACGCTGGTCGTCGAATCGCTGGCGATCGCCGGCGCGGAGCAGGCCGGTGCCGCGGCGGGGCCGACGGCGACGCCGACCGCCCCGCAGCTGGCGATCGGCCGCATCGAGGCCGACCTGGCGATCGAGTCGGTGCTCCGCGGGGCCCCGGTGGTCGACTCGCTGCGCATCGAAGCGCCCACCCTGCGTCTGGCCCGCGACGCGGCCGGCCGTCTCGATGTCGACGACGTCCTGCAGCGTCTGGCGGCCCGGTTCGCCGCCGACAAGGACGAGGCACCCGCGCGCTTCGCGGTCCACAACATCGTCGTCACCCGAGGCAGCGCCGACCTGCTCGACGCCGGCGTCGAGGCGAGCCACCGCCTCCGCGAGCTCGAGCTCGGCGTGCCCTTCGTCAGCTCGCTGCCGTCGCAGCGCGAGATCCAGGTCCAGCCCCGCCTGGCCTTCGTGCTCGACGGCAGCCGATTCGACTCCGCCGCCGAGGCGACGCCGTTCAGCGACAGCGGCCAGGGGCAGGCCAGCGTCAGGCTCGTGGGTGTCGACGTGGTTCCCTGGCTCGCCTACCTCCCGAAGAACCTGCCGCT
>NZ_JANODC010000090.1:0-1852 GCF_031412495.1 Rhizobacter sp.
ATGTACGGCTTCGCCGTCTTCTACGCCCTTTGCCTGGTCCTGAACTGGTGGTTCTACCTGCGCCCGAACGCCTACGTGAAGAACCCCTGACAGCCCGCATGACACACCACGAGCAGGCCGCGCGCCGCACCGCTCCGGAGACCGCCCCATGAGCCACTTCCTCGACCGCCTCACCTACTTTTCGAGTCCGCGCGAGAACTTCTCCGGCGACCACGGCGTCACCACCGGCGAGGACCGCACCTGGGAAGACGCCTACCGCAACCGCTGGGCCCACGACCGGGTCGTGCGCTCGACGCACGGCGTCAACTGCACCGGCTCGTGCTCGTGGAAGATCTACGTCAAGGGCGGCATCGTCACCTGGGAAACGCAGCAGACCGACTACCCGCGCACGCGCTGGGACATGCCCAACCACGAGCCGCGCGGATGCGCCCGCGGCGCGAGCTACAGCTGGTACCTGTACAGCGCCAACCGGGTCAAGTACCCGATGGTGCGCGGCCGGCTGCTGAAGAGCTGGCGCGAGGCGCGCCTGATCCACGAGCCGGTCGAGGCCTGGGCCTCGATCGTCGAGGACGACGCCAAGCGACGCGACTACCAGCAGATCCGCGGCCTGGGCGGCTTCGTGCGCTCGGAGTGGAACGAGGTCAACGAGATCATCGCCGCCGCCAACGTCTACACGATCAAGAAGCACGGGCCGGACCGGGTCATCGGCTTCTCGCCGATTCCGGCGATGAGCATGGTCAGCTACGCGGCGGGCTCGCGCTACCTGAGCCTGATCGGGGCCGTATGCATGAGCTTCTACGACTGGTACTGCGACCTGCCGCCGGCGAGCCCGCAGGTGTGGGGCGAGCAGACCGACGTGCCCGAATCCGCCGAGTGGTTCAACTCCAGCTTCATCATCGCCTGGGGTTCGAACGTGCCGCAGACGCGCACGCCCGACGCCCATTTCTTCACCGAGGCTCGCTACAAGGGAACGAAGACGGTGGCGGTGACGCCCGACTACTCCGAGGTCGCCAAGCTGGCCGACATCTGGATGAACCCCAAGCAGGGCACCGACGCCGCCGTGGCCATGGCCATGGGTCACGTCATCCTGAAGGAGTTCTACTTCCCGGGCGCCGGACGTGAGCGGAGCGCCTACTTCGACGACTACGTACGCTGCTACACCGACATGCCGATGCTGGTGATGCTGAAGGAGCACACGCTGCCCGACGGGCGGACGATCACGGTGCCCGACCGCTACGTGCGCGCCTCCGACTTCGACGGCGACCTCGGCCAGGCCAACAACCCGGACTGGAAGACGGTCGCCCTCGACCCGCTCGGCAAGGTGGTGCTGCCGCACGGCGCGATCGGCTTCCGCTGGGGCCCCGACGGGCGCACCGACGCCGGCCAGTGGAACCTCGAGGCCCGCGAAGCGCGCCACGGCCAGGAGGTCAGGCTGACGCTGTCGCTGCTCGAGGGCGAGTTCCCGAGCACCGAGACGGCGCAGGTCGGCTTTCCCTACTTCGGCGGCATCGTCAGCGAGCACTTCCCGAACAACGAGCAGACCGACGTTCTCGTCCGCACGGTGCCGGTCCAGCGCATCGCGCTCGGCAAGAACGGCGCGAAGCGCGAGGTGCTGGTGGCGACGGTGTTCGACCTGCAGGTGGCGAACTACGGCGTCGCGCGCGGCCTGGCCGGCGAGCTCGCGGCGCAGGACTTCGACGACGACACGCCTTACACGCCGGCCTGGCAGGAGCGCATCACCGGCACGCCGCGGGCGCAGCTCATCAGCGTCGCGCGCCAGTTCGCCGAGAACGCGCACAAGACGCACGGCAAGTCGATGGTGATCATCGGTGCGGCGATGAACCACTGGTAC
>NZ_JANODC010000091.1:0-1590 GCF_031412495.1 Rhizobacter sp.
CGTTCATCACGCCGACAAGCACCGGCGCCTCCGCCACCCTCCGGTTCTAGCCAATGGCGGTCAGCCCCGGGTCGAGGTCGACCTGAACCATCGACCGGCGGACCTGTTCAGCCCGACGTCGGGGCGCTGACGCCGGTGCTCAGGGTCTGAAACTCGGGGGCGACGATCCGGATCTCGGCGTCGACCCAGCGCCCGATGTCCTTGTCGGTGCAGGTCAGGCCGTAGCGCTTCATGACTTCTTCGAGCGTGGACTCGAGCGCGGCGCAGTTCGGTGGGCGCTTCTCGCGCTCGAAGCTCATGGCGCCGAGCAGGATGCGATCGAGCTCCTGCGGGAGATCGGGGCGGAGCTGCGAGGGCGGCGGCAGGTGCGGCCAGTTCTCGACGCCGAGGTGCGCGAGCGCGGCGAGGTCGAGGTTCACGGCGTGGCCGGAGAGAATCTCGAAGCCGACGGCGCCGGTGGAGTAGACGTCGGCGCGGACATCGACCTTCTCGCCGACGCGCTGTTCGGGCGCCATCATCGACGGCGTGCCCTTGGTCTCGCCCTGCACCGTCATGTGCGTCTGCGTGGCGGCCTTCGCGATGCCGAAGTCGACGACCTTCACGCCGCCCTGGCGCGAGACGAGGACGTTCGCGCTCTTCACGTCGCGGTGGATGACGCTGAGCGGAGTGCCATCGGGCCCCACGGCGGTGTGTGCGGCGGTGAGGCCGTCGCAGACGCGGCAGAGGATGCCGAGACCGACGTTGACGGGCACGGGGCGCTGACCGGCGCGCGCGGAGGCCAGCAAGCGCTCGAGGTCGACGCCCTCGACGTACTCCATGACGATGACGAAGTCGTTGCCGATCTTGCCGAGGTCCTGGATGGCGACGACGTTGGGGTGCGCGATGCGGGCGGCGAGGCGCGCCTCGTCGAGGAAGTGCTCGACCGCGCGCTGATTGCGGGCGAGGTGCGGGTGCATGACCTTCACCGCGACCAGCTTCTCGAAGCCGCCCTCGCCTTTCGCGCGCGAGAGATAGACGTCGGCCATGCCACCCGAGCCGAGGCGGCGAATGACTTCCCAGCGGCCGATCATGGTGCCGGGCCCGATGTCCGCGGGCGCGGCGATCGACGCTTCGCCGGAGCCAAAGCCACCATGCGTGCCGGGCGTGATCGAATCGCTCGGCTTCGTCTCGAGGTTGCGGACCGATGGGCGATTCGCCGGGCCCATGCCGGGCTGGGTCTGCGCGGCCTTGCGCGCTTCCTTCTTCGCCGACGATCCCATCATCACGCCGATGAGGATGACGAGGAGGCCGAGGCCCGCCGAGCCGGCGCCCGCACCGACGATGGCGATCGGCAGCTGCGCTTTGATCTCCGGGACGGCGACGACGATCTTCGCCTCGGGCATCGAAGGCAGTGGCCGCTCCTCGGTCTTCACGCCGGCGGCGACGTCGTTACCGATCGGCACGATGTCGCCCATGAGCTCGAAGTGCCCATCGATCTTCGCGGCCGCGATGCGATCGAGAGCGTCCTTGATCGAGACCGTGCGGCTGACGGCGATGTAGCCTGGTCGACCCTGCGGTACGCCTTCGGTCACGACCGGCGGCGGATCGACG
>NZ_JANODC010000092.1:0-1612 GCF_031412495.1 Rhizobacter sp.
CTCGTCGTCACGGCGCTGGCCGCGCTCGTCCTCGCCTGGGTGACGCTGCGCATGTCCGGCCACTACCTGCCGCTGGCGACCATCGCCTGGGGCCTGTCGCTCTTCTACCTGCTCGGCAACCTCGACTTCCTCGGCAAGTACGACGGCCTGCTCGGCATTCCCGCACTCGAGTTCCTCGGCCGCCCGCTCAACACCGGGCGCACGTTCTTCTACCTGCTGTGGGCCATCGTCGTGCTCGCCGCCGTCGCCGTCACGCACCTGCTCGACTCGCGCACCGGCCGGGCCATGCGCGCCGTCAAGGGCGGCTCGACGCTGGCCGAGGCGATGGGCGTCGATTCGTTCCGGATCAAGGTCACCGCCTTCGTCATCGCCGCCCTGCTCGCCAGCGTCTCGGGCTGGCTGTTCGCGCACTTCCAGCGCACCGTCAACCCGTCGCCCTTCGGCCTGAACATGGGCATCGAGTACCTGTTCATGGCCGTGCTCGGCGGCGTCGGCCACGTCTGGGGCGCGCTCGTCGGCTCGGCCATCGTGCAGATCCTGAAGGACCAGCTCCAGGTCCTCCTGCCGCGCCTCATGGGCACCAGCGGCAACTACGAGATCATCGTCTTCGGCGTGCTGCTGGTCCTGATGCTGCAGTACGCCCGCGACGGCGTCTGGGCCTTCGTCGAGGCGGCCCTGCCGCGCGTGCGGCGCAAGGTCGACTGGGCCGCCGCGCCGGCGCTGCCGGAGCGGGCCCGCCCGCCGCACGGCCAGGTGGTGCTCGAGGTCCGTGCGGTGCGCAAGGAATTCGGTGGCCTGGTCGCCGTCAACGACGTCAGCTTCGAGGTCCGCGCCGGCGAGATCCTCGGCCTGATCGGCCCGAACGGCGCCGGCAAGTCGACGACCTTCAACCTCGTCACCGGCGTGCTGCCGGCGACCCGCGGCGAGGTAAGCCTGCTCAGCCGCCGCATCGACGGGCTGAGCTCGCGCCGCATCGCCCGCCTCGGCGTCTCGCGCACCTTCCAGCACGTGAAGACGATCGCCGGCATGACCGTGCTCGAGAACGTCGCCCTCGGCGCGCACCTGCGCGGCCGCCGCGGCGTGCCGGCGGCGATGCTGCGCCTCGACCGCGCCGAGGAGCGCTCGCTCATGAAGGAAGCCGAGCGGCAGCTGCGCCGCATCGGCATGGGCGAGCTGATGCACGAGCACGCCGGCAACCTGGCCCTCGGCCAGCAGCGCCTGCTCGAGATCGCCCGCGCCCTCGCCGCCGACCCGACCCTGCTCCTCCTCGACGAGCCCGCCGCCGGCCTGCGCCTGAAGGAAAAGGAAGGCCTCGCCGACGTGCTGCGCCAGCTGCGCGACGAAGGCCTCTCGATCCTCCTCGTCGAGCACGACATGGACCTCGTCATGGGCCTCGTCGACCGCGTCGAGGTGATGGAGTTCGGCACCAAGCTGATCGAAGGCACGCCCGAGGAGGTGCAGGCCTCGCCGGCGGTGCGGGCGGCGTACCTGGGGACGGAGCATTGATGGATTCGATGAATCCCGGCCGGGCCGATGGGGCGCTCTGCTCCGTTCATGTCCCCCGAAGGCAGCCGGTGGCTGCCTTCTCCTCCTTTATTTCACTGCGCAGAGC
>NZ_JANODC010000093.1:0-4947 GCF_031412495.1 Rhizobacter sp.
CATCGACGCGCTGTACCAGCTTCTGCCGCGGGCGCTGGCGGCGGTCTGCGACATGGTGGCGCTGATGGCGCTGCTCGGATTTGTCAGCGTCGTGACGTGGCACGGCAGCGGCGTGCTCGCGCAGTCGTGGCAGCTCGGCGCGCGCTCGAACTCGGCGCTGGCGGTGCCGCTGGCCGTGCCGCAGGCGCTGTGGTGGCTGGGCTATGTCGCCTTCGTCGCCTGCGCCCTGGTGCTGCTCCTGCGCGGGGTGCTGGCGTTCGCCGCCGCCGACTGGGCCGACGTGAACCGATTGATGGGTGCCCGCACCATCCAGGAAGAGGCCGACGACGAGCTGAACCAGGCCGTGCAGGCGATGCACGTCAAGCCATGATCGCCACGGCCCTCGTCACCTTGCTGGCCCTGATGGCGCTGGCGATTCCCGTGGCCGCGGCGATGGGCGTGCTCGGTCTGGTGCTCGGCCAGATGTTCGCCATGCTGCCGGTGAGCCGGGTTGCCGGCGAGATCGCCTGGACGGCCAGCAACGAGTTCCTGCTCGTCGCCCTACCGCTCTTCATCCTGCTCGGCGAGCTGCTTCTGCGCTCCGGTCTCGCGGAGCGCATGTACCAGGCGCTCGCGCGCTGGCTTTCCTGGCTGCCGGGCGGCCTGATGCACTCCAACATCGCCGCCTGCGCCATGTTCGCGGCGACCTCGGGCTCGAGCGTGGCCACCGCGGCGACGGTGGGCACGGTGGCGCTGCCGCAGGCCAAGCGCTTCGGCTACAACGAGCGGCTCTTCCTCGGCTCGCTCGCCGCCGGCGGCACGCTCGGCATCCTGATCCCGCCGTCGATCAACATGATCATCTACGCGGTGCTGACCAACACCTCGGTGCCGCGCCTCTATCTCGCCGGGATCATCCCCGGGCTGCTGCTCTCCCTGTTCTTCATGGCGGTGATCGCGGTGGCCTGTATGTGGCGACCGGCGTGGGGCGGCGAGCGCATCGCCAGCTCGCTTCGCGCGGCCCTCGCCGGGCTGGTCCATCTGGGGCCGCCGCTCGGCGTCTTCCTGGTCGTGGTGGGCTCGATCTACGCCGGCCTGGCGACGCCCACCGAAGCCGCCTCCCTCGGCGTCATGGCCGGGCTCGCCCTGGCGGCGTGGAACCGCACGCTGAACTGGCCGATGCTGCGCGAGTGCCTGCTCGGGACGATGCGCTCGACCGGGATGATCATGCTCATCATCGTCGCGGCGTACTTCCTGAACTTCGTGATGTCGGCCATCGGCCTGACGACGCGCCTCACCGACACCGTGCAGACGCTCGGCCTGTCGAAGTGGGAAATGCTCTTCGCCGTCATCGTCTTCTACGTGATCCTCGGCTGCTTCATGGAGACGCTGTCGATGATGATCACGACGATCCCGATCATCGCCCCGGTGATGCAGGCGCTCGGCTTCGACATGGTCTGGTTCGGCATCGTCGTCATCGTCCTGGTCGAGACAGCGCTCATCACGCCGCCGGTCGGCCTCAACCTCTTCGTCGTCCACAACCTGAGGAAGAGCGGCTCGATGAACGACGTGATCGTCGGCTCGCTGCCGTTCGTGGCTGCGATGTTCGTGCTGCTCCTGCTGCTGGCGCTGTTTCCGGGGCTTGCGCTCTGGCTGCCGTCGGTGGTTTCCCAATGAACATGCCATGAATGCATTGCGATTCACCCTGGCCGACGCTGCCGCGATCGAGCTCGTGCCGACGCGGCTCGTCGTCGCCGGCTGGACCGGCCGCGATGCCGCCGCGATCGAGCACCACATCGAGGAGCTGGCCCGGATCGGCGTGCCGCGGCCGTCCGCCGAGCCGCAGTACTACCGGCCCGGCGCCGCCCTGCTCACGCAGTCGGAGTCGGTCGAGATGCTCGGCGAGGCGAGCTCGGGCGAGGCCGAGCCGGTGCTCGTGCGCCAGGGCGGCCGCTGGTGGCTGAGCGTCGGCTCCGACCACACCGACCGGCGCGTCGAGGCGTACTCCGTGGTCGTGTCGAAGCAGCTGTGCGCCAAGCCCGTGGCGACGTCGGCCTGGGCCTGGGACGAGGTCGCCGCGCGTGCCGACGACCTCGTCCTGCGCTCCGAGATCTTCGAGGCCGGCGGCTGGGTCGCGTACCAGGAGGGCACGGTCGGCGCGATCCGGCCCCTGCAGTCGCTGATCGACGGCCTGCCGGCCGACGTGCGCGTCGAGGACGGGCTCGTGCTCTTCTGCGGCACGCTGTCGGCGCTGCCGAACCTGGACGGCGTCGCGATCCGGGCTGCCGAGCGGATGCGCGTCGAGCTCGTCGACACCGCCCGCTCGCGCCGCATCGCGCACGAATACCGGGTGCAGGCCTTGCCGGTGGTCGCCTGACCCCCTCGGGAGATGCGTGATGGCTGAACCCTCTCGCTGGCAGTTCTGGATCGATCGCGGCGGCACCTTCACCGACGTCGTCGGCAAGCGGCCGGACGGCGGCCTGGTGACGCTGAAGCTGCTCTCCGACAACCCCGAGCAGTACCGCGACGCCGCCGTCGCCGGCATCCGCCGCCTGCTCGGCGTCGGCGCCGGGGAGCCGGTGACGTCCGCCCAGGTCGAGTCGGTGAAGATGGGCACGACGGTCGCGACCAACGCCCTGCTCGAGCGCAAGGGCGAGCCGACGCTGCTGGTGGTGACGAAGGGTTTCCGCGACTCGCTGCGCATCGCCTACCAGGACCGGCCGCGCCTGTTCGACCCGCACATCATCCTGCCCGAGCTGCTCTATGCCGAGGTCGTCGAGGCCGACGAGCGCATGGCGGCCGACGGCGAGGTCGTGCGGGCCCTCGACGAGGCCCGGCTGCGCGCCGACCTGCAGGCGGCACGCGGCCGCGGCCTGGGCAGCGTCGCCATCGTCTTCATGCACGGCTGGCGGCACACGGCGCACGAGGCGGCGGCCGAGCGCATCGCGCGCGAGACCGGCTTCGCGCAGGTGAGCGTGTCGCACCAGGTGAGCCCGCTGATGAAGCTGGTCGGCCGCGGCGACACGACGGTGGTCGATGCCTACCTGTCGCCGATCCTGCGCCGCTACGTCGACGAGGTCGCCGCCGAGATGCCCGGCGTCGAGCTGTACTTCATGCAGTCGTCGGGCGGGCTGGCGCAGGCCAACGCGTTCCAGGGCAAGGACGCGATCCTGTCCGGGCCGGCGGGCGGCATCGTCGGCATGGTGCGAACGGCCGAGATCGGGCTGACCGAGCCCGGCAAGCGCATGCAGGTCATCGGCTTCGACATGGGCGGGACCTCGACCGACGTCAGCCACTACGCCGGCGAGTTCGAGCGCGCCTTCGAGACCCGTGTCGCCGGGGTCCGCGTCCGCGCGCCGATGATGGCGATTCACACCGTCGCCGCCGGCGGCGGCTCGATCCTGGCCTTCGACGGCGCCCGCTTCCGCGTCGGCCCGCAGAGCGCCGGCGCCAACCCCGGGCCGGCCTCGTACCGGCGCGGCGGCCCGCTCACGGTGACCGACGCGAATGTCGCAGTCGGAAAGATCCAGCCGGCGTTCTTTCCGAGCGTGTTCGGCGCCGGCGGCGACGAGCCGCTCGATGCCGACGTCGTGCAGCAGCGTTTCGCCGCCCTCGCCGCCGAGATCGAGGCGGCCACCGGCACGCAGCGCTCGCCCGAACAGGTCGCCGAGGGCTTCATCGACATCGCCGTCGGCGCGATGGCCGGCGCGATCAAGAAGATCTCGGTCGCTCGCGGCTACGACGTCACCCGCTACACGCTACAGTGCTTCGGCGGCGCCGGCGGCCAGCACGCCTGCCGCGTCGCCGACGCGCTCGGCATGGGCCGGGTCTTCATCCACCCGCTCGCCGGTGTGCTGTCGGCGTACGGGATGGGCCTGGCGGACCAGACCGTGATGCGCCAGGCGGCGATCGAGCTGCCGCTCGCGGACGCCATGGCGGCCCTGTCGGCCCGCCTCGACCAGCTCGCCGCCGAGGCGCAGGCCGAGCTCGAGCGGCAGGGCGTGGGCGGCGGTCGCATCGAGGTGCACCGGCGCGTCCACCTGCGCTACGAAGGCACCGACTCGGCGCTCGTCGTGCCGCTCGCCGCCGACGCGGCCGGGCTGCAGGCCGGCTTCGAGGTCGCCTACCGGCAGCGCTTCGCCTTCCTGATGGGCGAGCGCCGGCTGGTCGTCGAAGCGGTGTCGGTGGAAGCGGTCGGCGCCGGCGACGCGCCGGCCGAACCGAGCCATGCCGTCGAGGCGGAAGCGCCGGCGCCGTCGACGGCGACGGTGCGCCTCTTCAGCGAAGGGCAGTGGCACGACGCGGCCCTGGTCGAGCGCGGCCGGGCCCGGCCCGGGCAGACCATCACCGGGCCGGCCATCGTCGCCGAGCGCAACGCCACGACCATCGTCGAGCCGGGCTGGCGCGCCCGCATCACCGCGCTCGACCACCTGGTGCTGGAGCGCATCGTGGCGCGCCAGGCGCGCCGCGCCCTCGGCACGTCGGTCGACCCGGTGCTGCTCGAGGTGTTCAACAACCTGTTCATGAACATCGCCGAGCAGATGGGCCTGCAGCTGCAGAACACCGCCTACTCGGTGAACATCAAGGAGCGGCTCGACTTCTCCTGCGCGCTCTTCGACGCCGACGGCAACCTGATCGCCAATGCGCCGCACATGCCGGTCCACCTCGGCTCCATGAGCGAGTCGATCAAGACCGTGATCGGCCGCAACGCCGGGACGATGCGGCCCGGCGACGTCTACGTGCTGAACGATCCGTACAACGGCGGCACGCACCTGCCGGACGTGACCGTCGTGACGCCGGTCTACCTGGAGGAGGCGGGCTCGTCACGACCGACGTTCTACGTCGGCTCGCGCGGCCATCACGCCGACATCGGCGGCACCACGCCCGGCTCCATGCCACCGTTCTCGACCCGCATCGAGGAAGAGGGCGTGCAGATCGACAACGTCAAGCTGGTCGAGGGCGGGCGCTTCC
>NZ_JANODC010000094.1:0-1546 GCF_031412495.1 Rhizobacter sp.
TTCGAGCGGTGGTTCGCCCAGCGCGCCGCCGCCGGGCCGCCCCCAGGCGGCGCAGCCCCCCCGGGGGGTGGCGAGGATCGCGGCAGCGCCGCGACCGCAGCCTGGGGGCCGTCGTCTATCCCGCCGATGTTCACGCCGTACACCCTGCGCGGCGTGACCTTGAAGAATCGCGTGGTCGTCTCGCCGATGGCGCAGTACTGCTGCGTCGACGGCGTGCCCGGCGAGTTCCATCGCGTGCACCTGGGCGCGCGCGCGCTCGGCGGCGCCGGCCTGGTGATGGCCGAGATGACCTGTACCAGCCCCGATGCCCGCATCACCCCGGGCTGCCCGGGTCTGTGGAACGACACCCAGCGCGAGGCCTGGCAACGCATCGTCGACTTCGTGCACCACCAGACCGACGCCAAGATCGGCATCCAGCTCGGCCACGCCGGGCCGAAGGCCTCGACCAACGAGCCCTGGGCGGGCGATGGCGCCGACCGGCCGCTGGCCCACGGCAACTGGCCGATCGTCGCGCCCTCGCCGGTGCCCTACCTCGCCGAGGGCGGCCAGGTGCCGCGCGCGCTGACCCGCACCGACATGGACCGCATTCGGGACGACTTCGTGGGTGCCGCGCGCCGCGCCGCCGAGGCCGGCTTCGACTGGCTCGAGCTGCACTGCGCCCACGGCTACCTGCTGTCGTCGTTCATCTCGCCGCTGACCAACCACCGCGACGACGCCTACGGCGGCGCCTTGGCAAACCGCCTGCGCTACCCGCTCGAAGTCTTCACGGCGCTGCGCGAGGTGTGGCCACAGCACCTGCCGATCTCGGTGCGCATCTCGGCGCACGACTGGGTGCCGGGCGGCATCACGCCCGACGACGCGGTCGAGATCGCCCGCGCCTTCAAGGCAGCCGGCGTCGACATGATCGATTGCTCCTCGGGCCAGGTCAGCGCCGACCAGAAGCCCACCTACGGCCGTATGTACCAGACGCCGTTTGCCGACCGCATCCGCAACGAAGCCGGCATCGCGACGATCGCCGTCGGCGCGATCAGCGAAGCCGACCATGTCAACAGCATCGTCTCGGCCGGCCGCGCCGATCTCTGCGCGGTCGCCCGGCCGCACCTCGCGAACCCGGCCTGGACGCTGACCGAGGCGGCCAAGATCGGCTACACCGGCATCGCCTGGCCCCAGCAGTACTCGAGCGGCAAACCGCAGATGGAAGCGCTGTTCCAGCGCGAGCGTGCCGCGCAGTCCGGCAAGGGCTAGAACCTCGACAATGGCGGCTTCGATCCGAACCCCGATCTCGCCCATGCCCGACCGCGTCGACCCCACCCTCGTTGCCGGCAACCGCGTCACGCTCGCCGGCCACACCGCAGCGCATTTCCACTGGCAGGTCGAGGACGGCGTGGGTGTCGTCACGCTGAACCGCCCCGCGCGCAAGAACCCGCTGACCTTCGCCTCCTATGCCGAACTGCGCGACCTGTTCCGCCAGTTGCGCTATGCCACCGACGTGCACTGCGTCGTCGTGCAAGGCGCCGGCAACAACTTCTGCTCGGGCGGCGACGTG
>NZ_JANODC010000095.1:0-2013 GCF_031412495.1 Rhizobacter sp.
CGCGCTGCCTGCCGGAGAACTCGAGCCTGTCGTACGCGATCATGCGCGGCCTGGTGCAGCGCCTGCGCAGCGCCGACCGGCAGATCGAATCGCTGGCGCTCCTCGACGTCTACGGCCGTGTCGCCCGCACGCTGCTCGACATGTCCGAGATGGAGGGCGAGGTCAAGCTGATCCGCAGCAAGGTGTCGCGGCAGGACCTGGCCAAGGTCGTCGGCGCCTCGCGGGAGATGGTCAGCCGCGTCATGAAGGACCTCGAGAGCCGTGGCATGGTGCAGACGCAGGAAAACGGCTGGGTCGTGATCAAGGAGCAGCTGACGGGCTGAGCGAGGCCCCGGCGTCGCCGACAATGGAGCGATGACCTTCCCGCTCGGTTCGCTTCGCGCCGAGGGGGCCGATGCACGGCCCCCGGGCTCCGGCCCCCAGGCCTCTTCCGCAGGCGCTGGTTGGCGCATCCAGCTCGGCCTGCTGGTCGGCGCCGTCGTCTGGCTGCTGGCCCTGATCGCGATGTCCACGCACAGCGCCGCCGATCCCGGCTTTTCCACCTCCGGCAGCGGCGGCCCGATCCGCAATCGCGCCGGCACGCTCGGCGCCTGGCTGTCCGACCTGGCCTTCTTCCTCGTCGGCTACTCGGCGTGGTGGGCCCTGCTCGTCGGTGGGCGCGCCTGGCTCGGGGCCCTGGCCGGCGCCCTGCGCGCGGCGGGCGGCGCTGCTCCGGCGCTCGCGTCCGAGCTCCCTCGGCCGGTCTGGTCGACCTGGCTCGGCCTGGCCTTGGTCCTCGCCGCCAGCGCATCGCTGGAGTGGACGCGCCTGTACCAATGGGAGGGCGTGGTCGCCGGCGGCAACGCCGGCGGCGTGCTCGGCTATGCGCTCGGCAAGACCAGCCAGTCCCTCCTCGGCTTCGCCGGGTCGGGCGTGCTGTGGATCGCCGTGCTCGTCGCCGGCGTGTCGCTGGCGCTGCGCTTTTCCTGGCTGCGCGTCGCCGAGCGCATGGGCGCCCGCATCGAGGCCCTGCGCTCGCGCCGGGTCGAGCGCATCGAGCGGGCCGAGGACCTTCGCCTCGGCGAAGAGGCGGCGCGCGAGCGCAAGGAGGTGGTCGAGGTCGAGCACGAGCTGCATGAGCAGCACCTGCCGATCGTCATCGAACCGACCCTCGTCGACGTGCCGAAGAGCACGCGCGTCGTCAAGGAGCGGCAGAAGCCGCTCTTCACCGAACTGGTCGACACCAAGCTGCCGCAGGTCGACCTGCTCGATTCGGCGCCGCAGCGGGTCGAGGGCGTCAGCCCGGAGTCGCTCGAGATGACCTCGCGCATGATCGAGAAGAAGTTGAAGGACTTCGGCGTCGACGTCCGCGTCGTCGCCGCCACGCCCGGGCCGGTGATCACGCGCTACGAGATCGAGCCGGCCATCGGCGTCAAGGGCGCCCAGGTCGTCAACCTCGCCAAGGACCTGGCGCGCAGCCTCAGCCTGGTCAGCATCCGCGTCGTCGAGACGATCCCGGGCAGGACGACGATGGCGCTCGAGCTGCCCAATGCCAAGCGGCAGACGATCCGCCTGTCCGAGGTGCTCGGCTCGCAGGTCTACGCCGACTCCGGCTCGCAGCTCACCCTCGGGCTCGGCAAGGACATCGTCGGCTTGCCCGTCGTCGCCGACCTGCAGAAGATGCCGCACTGCCTGGTCGCCGGCACCACCGGCGCCGGCAAGTCGGTCGGCATCAACGCCATGATCCTCAGCCTCCTGTACAAGGCGGAGGCCCGCGACGTCCGGCTCATCCTGATCGACCCGAAGATGCTCGAGATGAGCGTGTACGAAGGCATCCCGCACCTGCTCTGCCCGGTGGTCACCGACATGAAGCAGGCTGCCAACGCCTTGAATTGGGGCGTCGGCGAGATGGAGCGGCGCTACAAGCTGATGAGCAGGCTCGGCGTGCGCAACGTCGCCAGCTACAACAAGAAGCTCGCCGACGCTGCGGAGCAGGGCGAGTCGATCGCCAACCCGTTCAGCCTGACGCCCGAG
>NZ_JANODC010000096.1:0-8443 GCF_031412495.1 Rhizobacter sp.
GGCGAGACCTTGTTCTTGACGACCTTGACCTTGGTCTCGTTGCCGATGACCTCCTCGCCCTTCTTGATCGAGCCGATGCGGCGGATGTCGAGCCGGACCGAGGCGTAGAACTTGAGCGCATTGCCGCCGGTGGTGGTTTCCGGCGATCCGAACATGACGCCGATCTTCATGCGGATCTGGTTGATGAAGATCACCATCGTGTTGGTGCGGCTGATGACCCCGGTGAGCTTGCGCAACGCCTGGCTCATCAGGCGCGCCTGCAGGCCGGGGAGCGAATCGCCCATCTCCCCCTCGATCTCGGCTTTGGGCGTGAGCGCGGCGACGGAGTCGATGACGACGAGGTCAAGCGAGCCGGAGCGGACCAGCGCGTCGACGATCTCGAGCGCCTGCTCGCCGGTGTCGGGCTGGCTGATCAGGAGCTCCTGCAGGTTGACGCCGAGCTTCTGCGCGTACTGCACGTCGAGTGCGTGCTCGGCGTCGATGAAGGCGCAGGTGCCGCCGAGCTTCTGCATCTCGGCGATGACCTGGAGCGTGAGCGTGGTCTTGCCCGACGACTCCGGCCCGTAGATCTCGACCACCCGGCCGCGCGGCAGGCCGCCGACGCCGAGGGCGATGTCGAGCCCGAGCGAGCCGGTGGAGACGACCTCGATGTCGTCGATGACCTCGCCCTCTCCGAGCCGCATGATCGCGCCCTTGCCGTGCTGCTTCTCGATCTGCGCGAGCGCGGCCTGCAGGGCCTTGGCTTTTTCGGTGTTGAGGCTCTTGACGGGCATGTCCATGGGCGGTCTCCTGAGGGGTGGGTGATTATCCGCAAAGGCTGGATGTTTGTACAGTAGCAAACCCGGCCTCGTCGCGCTTTCCCCTCGATGGGCGGGAGCGGCCCCTCCGAGGGGTCCCCCGCCTGCGCAGACTCAGGTCTGTACCTGGCGGCGGTTCTTGGCGATCGACATCAGGATGCCGAGGCCGAGGCCGAGCGAGACCATCGCCGTGCCGCCGTAGCTGATGAAGGGCAGGGGCACGCCGACGACCGGCAGGATGCCGCTCACCATCCCCATGTTGACGAAGGCGTAGGTGAAGAAGCTGAGCGTGATGGCGCCGGCGAGCAGGCGGGTGAAGACCGTCGGCGCCTCGGCGGCGATCATCAAGCCGCGGAAGATGAGGAACACGAAGCCGAGGAGCAGGCCGATGCAGCCGGCCAGCCCGAACTCCTCGGCCAAGGCGGCGAAGACGAAGTCGGTGGTGCGTTCGGGGATGAACTCGAGGTGCGTCTGGGTGCCCTTCATGAAGCCCTTGCCGGTCATCCCGCCGGAGCCGATCGCGATCTCGCCCTGGATGATGTGGAAGCCCTTGCCGAGCGGGTCCTTGGTCGGATCGAGCAGGGTGCAGACGCGGTTCTTCTGGTAGTCGTGCAGGAGCGGCCACTTGACGTCCGGCTGGCAGATCTTCTCCTCCGAGACGACGACGGCGGTGATCCCGGCGGCGCCGATCAGGAGCACCGGGATGATCAGCCGCCAGGGCAGCCCGGCAAAGAAGATCACGTAGAGGCCGGCCGAGAGCACCAGGATCGACGTGCCGAGGTCGGGCTGCTTGATGATCAGGCCGACCGGCACGAGGAGGATCAGCGCGGCGATGAGGAAGTCGAGGCTCCGCAGCTGGCCTTCGCGGCGCTGGAACCACCAGGCGAGCATCAGCGGCATGGCGATCTTCATGATCTCGCTGGGCTGGATCGTGATGCCGATGTGCAGCCAGCGAGTGGCGCCCTTCTTGCTGATCCCGAGCCCGGGCAGCGCCGTCGCGATCAGCAGCGCCAGCCCGAGCAGGTAGAGGGGAATGGCCAGTCGCATCAGGTGCTGCGGCGGCACCTGGGCCACGACGAACAGGACCGCCAGGGCCAGGAGCATATTGCGGCCGTGGTCGACGAAGCGCGTCCCATGGTCGAAGCCGGCCGAGTACATGGTGATGAGCCCCGCCCCGCCGAGCAGGACGATGGCGGCGACGAGCGGACCGTCGAAACCGGTCCAGATCGGGCGGACGCGTTGCCAGAAGCCTGGCTGGTCGAAGACGGCGCTCACTGCAGCTGGGTGCGCGACACGATCTGCTCGCGCCCCGGCCCGGGGCCCTGCACCGTGCTCGCGCCGTCGACGGTCACGCCGCGCAGCGGCACCGAGTCGATCGGCCGCGGCACGCCGACCGGCGCCGTCGCCTGGCCGAGCCGGGTGGCGGCGATGTCGGCCTCGCTCGGGTACACGCCGGACAGGACGTAGTCGAGCACGCGGCGGGCGATCGGCGCCGCATTGGCGCCGCCGAAGCCGGCGTTCTCGACGACCAGGGCGAGGGCCACCCGCGGCGAGTCGAGCGGCCCGAACGCGGTGTAGAGGGCGTGGTCGCGGTGCCGCTCGTCGATCTTCGAAGCGTTGTACTTCTCGCCGGCCTTGATGGCGATGACCTGGGAAGTACCCGTCTTGCCGCCCGACTTGTAGGGGGCGTTCACGAACGAGCGGGCGGACGTGCCCTCCTGCGTCACGCCATACATGGCGTTGTGGATGACGGCGACGTGCTCCGGCTTCCACGGCAGGGGCTCGAGCTCCATGAGCGGCAGCGGCTTGACGCTGCGGCTGTCGTATTGCTCGATGCGCCGCACGAGGTGCGGCGTGAAGCGCTTTCCGCCGGCAGCGATGGCGGCCTGCGCCTGCGCCATCTGCAGCATCGTGAAGTTGTTGTAGCCCTGGCCGATGCCGAGCGAGATCGTTTCGCCGGCGTACCACTTCTGCTGTTCCTTCTTGCGGTAGCTGGTCCGCTTCCACTCGGTCGAGGGCAGCGTTCCCTTCAGCTCGCCCTGCAGGTCGATGCCGGTCGGGCGGCCGAGGCCTAGGGTGGCCATGAAGTCATGGATGGCATCGACGCCCATCTCGCTGGCGAGCACGTAGTAGTAGGTGTCGCACGACTGCACGATCGACTTGTACATGTCGACGGTGCCGTGGCCGCCTTCCTTGTCGTCGCGGAAGCGGTGGTTGCCGAAGTTGAAGTAGCCGGGATCGGAGATCGACTGCTGCGGCGTCCTCTTGCCGGAGGTGAGCGCGGCCATCGCCATGAAGGGCTTGTAGGTCGACCCGGGCGGATAGGTGCCGCGCATCGCCCGGTTGAGGAGCGGCTTGTCGGGCGACTCGTTGAGCGCCTTCCAGTTGTCGAAGTCGATTCCGTCGACGAACAGGTTCGGATCGAAAGTCGGCTTGCTGACGAAGGCAAGGATCTCCCCGTTGCGCGGGTCGAGCGCGACCAGGGCGCCGCGCCGGTCGCCGAACAGGTCCTCCACCAGCGCCTGCAGGCGGATGTCGATCGACAGGACCAGCGCGTTGCCGGGCGTCGCCGGACTGGCACGGAGGCGCCGCACGGCGTGGCCGCCTGCCGTCTGCTCGACCTCCTCGAAGCCGGTCAGGCCATGCAGCTCGCTTTCGTAGCTCTGCTCGACGCCGAGCTTGCCGATGTACTCGGTGCCCCGGTAGTTGGAGAGGTCCTCTTCGGACCAGTTCTCGTCCATCTCCTTCTTCTTGCCTGCGTTGATGCGGCCGATGTAGCCGATCAGGTGGCTGCCGATCTCGCCGAGCGGGTAGCTGCGGAAGAGGCGCGCCTTGATGTCGACGCCGACGAACCGGTAGCGCTGGGCCGTGAAGCGGGCGACCTCCTCGTCCGTGAGCTTGGTGCGGATCGGCACCGATTCGAAGTTCCTGTTCTCGTCGAGGAGACGGCGGAAGCGCTTGCGGTCGCGGGCGGTGATCTCGACGAGCTCGCCGAGCTGGTCGATCGTCTCGTCCAGATCGCCGACCTTGGCCGGCGCGATCTCCAGCGTGTAGGCGGAGTAGTTGTTGGCGAGGACGACGCCGTTGCGGTCCAGGATCAGGCCGCGGTTGGGGGCTATCGGGACCACGGCGATGCGGTTGTTCTCCGCCTGCGTCGACAGCTCTTCGTGCCGGGCCACCTGCAGCCACGACAGCCGGGCGGCGAGCAGACCGAAGGCGAAGACGACGAACAGCGCTGCGGCGAGCACGCGCAGGCGAAAGCGCGAGAGCTCCTGCTCGGTGTTGCGAAGCTCGGTCAAGGGGCGGCTCTCACAGCGGTCGGTTCTCGTCGCGGTCGGGGGCGCGGCGCTGCGGCGCGAGCAGGAGCCAGGTCGTGACCGGCCAGAGCAGGGCCTGGAACACCGGGGCCAGGATCAGCTCCCAGCCCGGAAACATGCCCCCGGAGACGACGCGCACGATCAGCGACACCGCCTGCGCGGCCAGGAAGAGCGGCAGGATCTGCACGGCCTGCGACGGCACCGTGAACCACAGCAGGCGCCGGTGGATGGTGACGGCGAAGTAGCTGAGCAGGGTGTAGGCGAGCGCGTGCTGGCCGAGCACGGCGCCGCTGTGCACGTCCATGAGCAGGCCGAAGGCGAAAGCGACGCCGACGCCGACCCGGCGCGACTGGTGCACGTTCCAGAAGACGAGCACGAGGGCGACGAAGTCGGGCAGGGCCGGCACGCGGCCGAGCGGCACCACGTTGAGCACGAAGGCGATCGCCAGCGTCGACCAGATGAAGAGCGGGCTGACTGGCATCAGCAGCTGGTCGGCCCGGCGCGCCATGATCATTTGCGCGGCCCCTTCTTGCCCGCACCCTTGGTCGCCGCGGCCGGCTCGGATGCTGCCTGCGGCCGTGGCGGCAGCTGCACGCCGGTCGGCTCGAGGACGAGGACGTGGCGGACGCCGTCGGCCACGGCCGTCGGGGCCAGGGTGATGCGCGCGAAGCCGGAGTCGACCTTGCGGTCCACCGCCGTGACCTTGGCCACTGGCAATCCTGCCGGGTACACGCCGTCGATGCCCGAGGTGATGAGCACGTCGCCGACCTGGACGTCGGCGTTGCCAGCCATGAAGCGCATCTCCAGAGGGCCGCCGGCCCCGGTGACGCCGCCGAAGGCGGCGCTGCGCACCTGGGTGCGGCTGTTCAGGACCGGGATGGCGGCATCGCGGTCGATCAGCAGCGTGACTTCGGAGGAATGCAGGTAAACGCGCGTCACCTGGCCGAGCACGCCGGCTTCGTTGATGACCGGCGAGCCGGGAGCCACGTTGTGCGCGACGCCGCGATCGACGATGACCTTGCGCGAGTAGGGGTCGGCCGCCTCGTAGAGCACCTCGGCCGCCTGCGCGCGCACGTTCAGCGTCGGCCGCAGCTCGAGCAGGGCGCGCAGGCGCGTGTTCTCCTGCGCCAGGTGATCGGCGCGCAGGGCGCGCTCGGCCTGCCGGGTAAGGTCGCTGCGCGCCGCCTGCTCGGCGGCGAGGGCGCTGGAGAGGCCCGTGAAGTAGTCGCGCCCGCCCGCCATCACCTCGACCGGCACGAGCAGCGTCCGCTGCAGCGGGTACAGCAGGGTCGCGACCATGGCCCGCACCGATTGGGTCAGGGTGAAGCGGGCGTCGGCGACCATCAGGAACAGCGCCAGGGCGGAGCAGAACGAGAGCTTGGTGAGAGCCGAGGGGCCCTGGCGAAAGAACGGCGGCGGCGTGCGATCGAGGGTGCCGAGCGCCATCTGCCTGCCGCCGCTCAGATCATTCCGAGGTGAAGATCGACCCGAGCCGCTCCATCCGCTCGAGCGCCATGCCGCAGCCCCGGACGACGCAGGTGAGCGGGTCTTCGGCGACCAGGACGGGCAGGCCCGTCTCCTCGGCGAGCAGGCGGTCGAGATCGCGCAGGAGCGCGCCGCCGCCGGTGAGCATCATGCCGCGCTCGGCGATGTCGGCGCCGAGCTCAGGCGGGGTCTGCTCGAGCGCGTTCTTGACGCTCGAGACGATCTGGTTCAGCGGGTCGGTCAGCGCCTCGAGGATCTCGTTCGACGAGATCGTGAAGCTGCGCGGCACGCCTTCGGAGAGGTTGCGGCCCTTGACCTCGATCTCCTTGACCTCGGAGCCGGGAAAGGCCGAGCCGATGCTCTTCTTGATGCTCTCGGCCGTCGGCTCGCCGATCAGCATGCCGTAGTTGCGACGGATGTAGTTGATGATGGCTTCGTCGAACTTGTCGCCGCCGACGCGCACGCTGCCCTTGTAGACCATGCCGCCGAGCGAGATGACGCCGACCTCGGTGGTGCCGCCGCCGATGTCGACGACCATGGAGCCGCTCGCCTCGCTCACCGGCAGGCCGGCGCCGATCGCCGCCGCCATCGGCTCCTCGATCAGGTACACGTCGCTGGCGCCGGCGCCGAGCGCCGACTCCCGGATGGCGCGGCGCTCGACCTGGGTCGAGCCGCAGGGGACGCAGATGATGATGCGCGGGCTCGGCCTCAGGACGGACCGCGGGTGGACCATCTTGATGAACTGCTTGAGCATCTGCTCGGTGACGGTGAAGTCGGCGATGACGCCGTCCTTCATGGGCCGGATGGCCTCGATGTTGCCCGGCACCTTGCCCAGCATGGCCTTGGCTTCGGTGCCGACGGCCTGGATGGTCTTCTTGCCGTTGGGCCCGCCTTCGTGGCGGATCGCGACGACGGAAGGCTCGTCGAGGACGATGCCTTTGCCGCGCACGTAGATCAGCGTGTTGGCGGTGCCAAGGTCGATGGCAAGGTCCGTCGAGAAATAGCGACGAAAGGATCCGAACATATTGAGAGGTGATGGCGTCCCGGCGGAACTTCAGGCGACGAAGATCGATGACGCCGAGCCCTTCGCAGCGGCGACGAGGGCTGTGAATTAACCGAAGATAATAACGCAAGCCCCGCACGATTTCGATGCCGCAGAGGGTCGATTTCCACACGGTTGCGCTTCTGCCTTCGCCTCCATTCCCATGGCCCTGACCCCCTCCGATGTGCGCCGCATCGCCGACCTCGCCCGCCTCGACCTCGGCAGCGACGAGGAAGCGCGCATGCTCGATCAGCTGAACAGCTTCTTCCGCATCGTCGAGCAGATGAGCGCCGTCGACACGAGCGGCGTCGAGCCGCTGTACACGCCGCTGGCCGCCGTCGCCGACGCGCACCTGCGCCTGCGCGACGACGTCGTGACCGAGACGGTCGAGCGCGCCGCCAACCAGCGCAGCGCGCCGGCCACGCACGCCGGGCTCTATCTCGTGCCCAAGGTCATCGAGTGATGGCCGGGTGGCATGGCCTCGGCGTCGCCGAGCTCGGCCAGGCACTCGGCCGAGGCGAGGTCTCGAGCGTCGAGCTGACGACGCACTTCCTCGCCCGCCTCGGTGTCGACGAGCTCGGCGTCGCGCTCGCCGTCGACGCCGAGGGCGCCCTCGCCGCGGCGCGAGCCGCCGACGCGCGCCGGGCCGGCGGCGACGCCGGACCGCTGCTCGGCATTCCGCTCGCGCACAAGGACGTCTTCGTCACCCGCGACCACGCCACGACCGCCGGCTCGCGCATGCTCGCCGGCTACCGCAGCCCGTTCGATGCGACGGTCGTGGCGCGCCTCGGCGAAGCCGGCGCCGTGACCCTCGGCAAGCTCAACTGCGACGAATTCGCGATGGGCTCGAGCACCGAGAACTCCGCCTGGCAGCTCACGCGCAATCCGTGGGACCCGACCCGCGTTCCCGGCGGCTCCTCGGGCGGCTCCGCGGCCGCGGTCGCGGCACGCTTGCTGCCGGCCGCCACCGGCACCGACACCGGCGGCTCGATCCGCCAGCCGGCCAGCTTCTGCGGTGTCACCGGCATCAAGCCGACCTACGGCGTCTGCTCGCGCTACGGGATGATCGCGTTCGCCTCCAGCCTCGACCAGGCCGGCCCGCTGGCGCACAGCGCCGAGGACTGCGCCATCCTGCTCGGCGCGATGAGCGGCTTCGATGCGCGCGACTCGACCAGCGCGGAGCGGCCGCCGCAGGATTTCCGCGCCACGCTGGCCCGCAGCCGCGACGGCGCAACGGCGGCGCGCCCGCTCGAAGGCCTGCGCATCGGCGTGCCGGCGGAGTTCTTTCCCAAGGCCCTGGCCGGCGACGTCGAGGCGGCCCTGCGCAGCGCGCTCGGCGAATTCGAGCGCCTCGGCGCCCGTCTCGTCGATGTCCGCCTGCCGCGCACCGAGTTGTCGATCCCGGTCTATTACCTGATCGCCCCGGCCGAGGCGTCGTCGAACCTGTCGCGCTTCGACGGCGTCCGCTACGGCCACCGCGCCGCGCACTTCGAGGACCTCCTCGGCCTGTACAAGGCCAGCCGCAGCGAAGGCTTCGGCGCCGAGGTGAAGCGCCGCATCATGATCGGCACCTACGTCCTCTCGCACGGCTACTACGACGCCTACTACCTGCAGGCGCAGAAGCTCCGCCGCATGATCGCCGACGACTTCCGGCAGTGCTTCCGCGACTGCGACCTGATCGCCGGCCCCGTGGCGCCGACCGTCGCCTGGCCGCTCGGCGACAAGGCCGAGGACCCCGTCGCCGCCACCTCGCCGACATCTTCACCCTGCCCGCGAGCCTTGCCGGCATCCCCGGGATGAGC
>NZ_JANODC010000097.1:0-3937 GCF_031412495.1 Rhizobacter sp.
CGGCGGCCCAGGCGAGGAAGGACAGTGTCGTCCTCGGCATGGTGCTCGAGCCGGCACCCGGCCTCGATCCGACGATGGCCCCGGCCGCGGCGATCGGCGAGGTGGTGCACATGAGCGTGCTCGAAGGCCTGACCAAGATCAACATGGACGGCAAGGTCACGCCGCTGCTGGCCGAGAGCTGGACCGTCGACCCCGACGGCAAGGTCTACACCTTCAAGCTGCGCCGCAACGTCAAGTTCCACGACGGCGAGGCCTTCGACGCCAGCGACGTCAAGTTCAGCTTCGAGCGGGCCAAGGCGCCGACCTCGACCAACAAGGCGAAGAAGTCGGTGTTCGACAACATCAGCCGGATCGACACGCCCGACCCGCAGACGGTGATCGTCGTCCTCAACAACGCCGACGGCAACTTCCTGTTCCGGATGGGCGAGAACCCGGCCGTGATCCTCGATCCGAAGAGCGCGCCGACGACCGCGACCCGGCCGGTCGGCACCGGCCCCTTCAAGTTCGACTCCTGGGCCAAGGGCTCGGCGATCACGCTGGTCAAGAACGACCAGTACCGCGACGCCGCCCGGGTGCAGATGAAGAAGGTGACCTTCCGCTTCATCAACGACCCGGCGGCGCAGGTGGCGGCGCTCCTGGCCGGCGACATCGACGGCATGCCGCGCTACGGCGCGCTGGAAAGCCTGAAGCAGTTCCAGAACGACCCGCGCTTCTCGGTCGTGCTCGGCGGCACCGAGGGCAAGACGATCATGACCATCAACAACAAGAGAAAGCCTTTCGACGACGTGCGCGTGCGCCGCGCGCTCGCCGCCGCGATCGACCGCAAGGCCGTCATCGACGGCGCCCAGGAAGGCTTCGGTGCGCCGATCGGCAGCCACATGGTGCCGAGCGACGCCGGCTACATCGACCTCACGAACGTGAACCCGTACAACCCGGACAAGGCGCGGGCGCTGCTCAAGGAAGCCGGCGTGCAGACGCCGCTCAACGTGACGCTGACGCTGCCGCCGCCCGCGTATGCGAGGAAGAGCGGCGAGATCATCGCTTCGCAGCTGGCCAAGGTGGGCGTTGTCGCCAAGATCGAGAACGTCGAGTGGGCGCAGTGGCTCTCGGGCACGTTCAAGGGCAACTTCGACCTGACCGTGATCAGCCACGTCGAGCCGCTCGATTTCGACCGTTACGCCGACCCCGCCTACTACTACGGGTACGACTCGAAGGCCTACCGCGACCTGCTCGCCGCCTACAACTCGACGACCGATCAGAAAGGGCGGCTGAAGATCCTCGGCGACATCCAGCGCCAACTGGCGACCGACAGCGTCAACGTCTACCTGTACCAGCTGCCGCAGTTCGCCGTCGCCAACAAGCGGCTGAAGGGCCTCTGGAGCAGCTCGCCGATCTTCGGCAACGACCTCGCAGCGCTGACCTGGCAGTGAGCGGCACTCCGTTGCACGAGCTGCCGGCGACGGAGCTCCTCGCCCGCTACGGCGACGGGTCGCTTTCGCCCGTCGAGGCGACGACGGCGGTGCTCGAGCGCATCGCCGCCTGGGAACCGCACCTGCGCGCCACCTACGCGCTCGATGCGGAAGCGGCGATCGCAGCCGCGCACGTCGCCGAGATGCGCTGGCAGAAGCACCGTGACGCCGGCGCGCCGATCGGCGCGCTCGAAGGCGTGCCGGCGATGATCAAGGAGAACATCGCGACGCGCGGCACGCCGAGCCCGCTCGGCACCGCCGCGACCCGCCTCGTGCCGGCGCCGCACGACGCGCCGCCGTCGGCGCGCCTGCGCGAGGCCGGCGCGGTGATCCTCGGCAAGACGACGATGCCCGACTACGGCATGCTGTCGTCGGGGCTCTCGAGCTTCCACGCCCTGACGCGCAACCCGTGGGACCTGAGCAGGAACCCGGGCGGCAGCAGCTCCGGTGCCGGCGCCGCCGTCGCCGCCGGCTACGGGCCCCTGCACGTCGGCACCGACATCGGCGGCTCGGTTCGCCTGCCCGCCGGCTGGTGCGGCATCTTCACGCTGAAGCCGAGCCTCGGCCGCATCCCGATCGACCCGCCGTATGCCGGGCGGGTCGCCGGGCCGATGACGCGCACCGTCGCCGACTCGGCGCTGCTGATGGGCGTGCTGGCCCAGCCCGACGAGCGCGACACGATGAGCCTGCCGCCGCAGCGCATCGAATGGATGCGGCTCGACCGCGACGTGCGCGGCCTGCGCATCGGCCTCCTCCTCGACGCCGGCTGCGGCCTGCCGGTCGACCCCGAAGTGAAGGCCGCGGTCGAGGCCGCGGCCGAGCGCTTCGCCGCCGCCGGGGCGCACGTCGAGCGGATCGCGCCCTTCTTCACCCGCGCCATGCTCGACGGCATGGACGCGTTCTGGCGCATGCGGTCGTGGCTCGACTTCTCGGCCTTGCCTCGCGAGAGCCAGGCCAAGGTCCTGCCGTTCATCGTCGCGTGGGTGAAGGGCGGCGCCCAGCTCAGCGGCGAGCAGGTGTTCCGCGGCTACAGCCAGATGGGCGCGATGCGCGACGCCGCCGTTGCCGCGCACCGGCCGTTCGACGTCGTCCTCTCGCCGACCGCGCCGATCCCGGCTTTCGCCGCCGAGCTCGCCTCGCCGACCGACGATCCGCAGCGCCCGCTCGAGCACATCGCCTTCACCGTCGCCTACAACATGAGCGAGCAGCCGGCCGCGAGCATCAACTGCGGCTGGACCGGGGCCGGCCTGCCGATCGGGCTGCAGATCGCCGGCAAGCGGCACGACGACCTCGGCGTGCTGCAGGTCGCGCGCGCCTGGGAGCAGCTGCGGCCGCCGCAGCGGCCGTGGCCCGAGCCGCCGCCCGCCGCCTGACACGCGCCCGGCGCGAGCCGACACCATGACGCTGCGCGACGCGCACGGCAACGCCGTCTCGACGCGGTCGGCCGCTGCCCTCGCCGCCGCCGAGAAGGCGCTCTGGCGCATGCTGTCCTTCTACGGCGTGCCGGGCGACGACCTCGACCTCGCCCTCCGGCACGACCCGGCCTGGCTGCTGCCGCACGTGATGAAGGCCGGCTTCCTGCTCGGCCTCACCGAGCCGTCGCTGCACGGCGAGGCGCGCGCCGCGCTCGCCGCGGCCGACCGGCTCGCCGCCGGCGGCAACGAGCGCGAGCGCGCCCACCTCGGCGCCGTGCACCGGCTCGCCGCCGGCGACTGGCTCGGCGCGGCCGACGCCTGGCAGGCGCTCGTCGCCGAGCACCCGCGCGATGCCCTGGCCCTGCAGTTGGGACACCTGCTCGACTTCTACCGCGGCGACGCCGAGGCCCTGCGCGAGCGAGTCGCCCGCGTCCTGCCGGCGTGGCACGACGACGACCCGTTCCAGCCCTACGTGCTCGGCATGCACGCCTTCGGCCTCGAGGAGTCGGGCCGCTACGGCGAGGCCGAAGCGGTGGGCCGGCGCGCGCTGGCCGGCCCGGCGCGCGTGCCCTGGGCCATCCACGCCGTGGCCCACGTCATGGAGATGCAGGGGCGGCACGAGGAAGGCGGGCGCTGGATGGGCGAGTGGCGGTCGCACTGGAGCGAAGGCAACGGCTTCGTCGGCCACCTCGGCTGGCACGAGGCGCTGTTCGCCCTCGAGTCGCTCGACCATGCACGGGCCCTGCAGGCCTTCGATGCCTACCTGCACGCCGACGCTGTCGAGATCACGCTGCAGCGCGTCGATGCGGCGTCGCTGCTCTGGCGCCTGGCCCTGCACGGCGCCGCCGTCGGCGACCGCTGGCAGGCCCTGCTTGCGCGCTGGCCGCTGGAGGACGCCGACGCGGCCGGGCACTCGGCGTTCAACGACGCGCATGCGCTGCTGGCGATGCTCGGTGCCCACGACCTGCGCCGGGCCGAAGCGTGGACGGCACGATCGATCGCCGCCGCGGCAGCGCGCCCGGGCTGGAACCGCGAGGTCATGCGCGGCGCTCC
>NZ_JANODC010000098.1:0-2575 GCF_031412495.1 Rhizobacter sp.
GACTACGTCATCAACGGCGCCAAGATGTGGATCACCAACAGCCTGCAGGCCGACTGGATGTGCCTGCTCGCCAACACCGGCGAAGGCGCCGCGCACAAGAACAAGAGCCTCATCATGGTGCCGATGACGACGCCCGGCATCACGAAGGCGAAGAAGATCCGCAAGATCGGGATGATGTCGAGCGACACCGGCCTGATCCACTTCGACGACGTCCGCGTGCCGCAGCGCAACCGCATCGGCGAGGAAGGCATGGGCTTCACCTACCAGATGATGCAGTTCCAGGAGGAGCGCCTCTGGGCCGCCGCCAACGCGATCCAGGCGCTGCACAACTGCATCGAGCTCACCGCCGACTACACGCGCGAGCGGCAGATCTTCGGCCGGAGCGTCCTCGACCACCAGGTCGTGCACTACAAGCTGGCCGAGCTGAAGACCGAGGTCGAGGCCCTGCGCGGCCTGGTCTACATGGCCACCGAGAAGTACATCGCCGGCGTCGACGTCACCGAGTGGGCGTCGATGGCCAAGCTGAAGGCGTGCCGGCTGTCGCGCCTGGTCCCCGACGCCTGCATGCAGTACTGGGGCGGCATGGGCTACACCTGGGACAACCCGGTCGCCCGCTTTTACCGCGACGGCCGCCTCGGCTCGATCGCCGGCGGCGCCGACGAGGTGATGCTCGGCATCATCGCCAAGCACATGCACATCCTGCCCGGCAAGCGCTGACCTCGCCTTGCGCTCGCTCCTGATCGCCAACCGCGGCGAGATCGTCGCCCGCATTGCCCGCACCGCGCGCCGCCTCGGCATCGCCACCGTCGCGGTGTATTCCGACGTCGATCGTGGCGCGCCCTTCATCGCCGCCTGCGACCGCGCCGTCGCGATCGGCGGCGAGCGGCCCGCGGAGTCGTACCTGTGCGTCGATTCGATCGTCGCCGCGGCGCGCGCGTCGGGTGCCGACGCCATTCATCCCGGCTACGGCTTCCTGAGCGAAAGCGCTGGCTTCGCTGACGCCGTGCAGGCGGCCGGGCTGGTCTGGGTCGGCCCGCCCGCGGCCGCCATGCGGGCGATGGCCGACAAGTCCGCGGCCCGGCAGGCGATGCGCGCCGCCGGCGTTCCCGTGCTGCCTGGCTACGACGGCGACGCGCAGGATCTCGAGGCGCTCCGTCGCGAGGCGCAGGGCCTCGGCTACCCGTTGATGGTCAAGGCGGCGGCGGGCGGCGGCGGTCGGGGCATGCGCTGGGTGGCGGACGGAAGCGGTCTCGACGACGCGCTCGCCTCGGCACGGGCCGAGGCCACCGCCGCGTTCGGCGACGGCCGCCTGCTCCTAGAGCGCGCCCTCGTCGGCGCGCGCCACGTGGAGATTCAGGTCTTCGCCGACGCGCACGGCCACACCCTGAACCTGGGCGAGCGCGACTGCTCGGTGCAGCGTCGGCACCAGAAGCTGATCGAGGAAGCGCCCGCGCCCGGGGTGAGCCTGGCCTTGCGCCGCCGCATGGGCGAGGTCGCCGTCCAGGTCGCGCAGGCGGTCGGGTACCGCGGTGCAGGCACGGTCGAGTTCCTGCTCGACGGCGACGGTGCCTTCTGGTTCATGGAGATGAACACCCGCCTGCAGGTCGAGCACGCCGTCACTGAAGCGCTCGTCGGCGTCGACCTGGTCGAATGGCAGCTGCGCGTCGCCGACGGCGAGGCTCTGCCCTTGACGCAGGACGAAGCCCTGCGCCGCTACGAGTCGGGCGGCCACGCCATCGAGGCCAGGCTCTGCGCCGAGGACCCGGCCGCCGGCTTCCTGCCGCAGTCGGGTCGCATCGTCCGCTGGGCGGCGCCGCCGCACGCGCGCTGCGACCACGCCCTGGCGAACGGCGTCGAGGTGCCTGCCTTCTACGACTCGATGCTCGCCAAGGTCGTCGGCCACGGCCGCAGCCGTGCCGACGCCATCGCCCTCCTCGCCGCCGCGCTCGACGACACCGTCTGCCTCGGCCTGCCGACGAACCGTGGCTTTCTTGCCCGCGTCTTGCGCGACCCGGCCTTTGCTGCCGGCAGCGTCGACACGGCCTGGCTCGGCCGCGCCTTCGCCGACGACGCGGCGCGCACAGATCCGGCATCGTCTGCTCTCGAAGCGCTAGCAGCCTCGGCCCTGACGCTCCTGCCCGCCTCGCCCTTGCCTGCCCTCTGGAGTGGCTGGTCATCGACGGCGGTCGTCGACCGCGACGCCGTCGTCGGCCGTGACTACGTCGTCCGGCGCTGGCGGCTGCGCGGCCGCTACACCGGCTTCAGCGCCGAGTGCGACGGCGTCGTGCACCGCATCGACGGCCTCGCCGGCGAAGCGGGCGGCGCGGTCGTCGCGACGGTGGACGGACGCGCGATGCGCGCCGTCGTCGCACGCGAAGCCGACCGCTCCTGGTGGCTCGCCGAGGGCGTCGAGATCGCCTTCGACGACCGCCGCCTGCAGGGACGGAGCCGCCTTGCGGAGAGACCCGCCGGCCTGCTGCTCGCGCCGATGCACGGGCGGGTGACGCAGACGCTCGTGGGTGTCGGCGCGGCGGTCGAGGCCGGCGCCCTCCTCCTCGTCATCGAGGCGATGAAG
>NZ_JANODC010000099.1:0-9004 GCF_031412495.1 Rhizobacter sp.
GCCAGGGCCCGCAAAAGCATCCTCACTCGTCGTCTCCTTCAGTGGCTGCGCCGTCGACCGGTTCGTCGGCATCGCCGTTGGCATCGTTCTCGACGATGCGCTGCAGGCTGATCAGCTTGGCCCCGTCGTCGAGGGCGATGAGGGTCACGCCTTGCGTCGCCCGGCCGAGCTCGCGGATCTCGGCGACGCGCGTGCGCACCAGCACGCCACTGTCGGTGATCAGCATGATCTCGTCGTCCGGCCGGACCAGCGTCGCGGCGACGACCTTGCCGTTGCGCTCGGACTGCTGGATCGCGATCATTCCCTTCGTGCCGCGGCCGTGCCGGGTGTACTCGACGATGCTGGTCCGCTTGCCGTAGCCGTTCTCGGTGGCGGTCAGGACGCTTTGCGACTCATCGTCGGCGACGAGCATGGCGATGACGCCCTGCGTCGGCTCGAGCGCCATGCCGCGCACGCCGCGGGCGCCGCGGCCCATGGCGCGAACGTCCTTCTCGTCGAAGCGGACGGCCTTGCCGCCATCGCTGAAGAGCATCACGTCGTGCGTGCCGTCGGTCAGCGCGGCGCCGATCAGGAAATCGCCCGGATCGAGGTCGACGGCGATGATGCCGGCCTTGCGCGGATTGCTGAACTCGTCGAGGCTGGTCTTCTTGACCACGCCCTGCGCCGTCGCCATGAAGACGTAGTGGTCGGGAGGAAAGGCGCGGAAGCCGTCGGTGATCGGCAGCACGACGTTGACCTTCTCTCCGGGCTGCAGCGGGAACATGTTGACGATCGGCCGGCCGCGCGAGCCGCGCGAACCCTGCGGTACCTCCCACACCTTCAGCCAGTAGACCCGGCCGAGCGTCGTGAAGCAGAGGATGTAGTCGTGCGTGTTGGCGATGAAGAGCTGGTCGACCCAGTCGTCCTCGCGCGTCTGCGTCGCCTGCTTGCCGCGCCCGCCGCGCTTCTGCGCCCGGTACTCGGACAAGGCCTGGCTCTTGACGTAGCCGGTGTGCGACAGCGTCACGACCATGTCGGTCGGCGTGATGAGGTCTTCGGTGCCGAGATCGAGGGCGTTGTGCTCGATGTGGCTGCGCCGGGCGCCGAGCTTGGTCTGCCCGAACTCCTGCTTGAGTGCCGCGAGTTCGTCGGAGATGATGGTCGTGACCCGGGCCGGCGTTGCCAGGATGCCGAGCAGGTCGGTGATCTGCGTCATGACCTCGCGGTACTCGCCGAGGATCTTGTCCTGCTCGAGTCCGGTCAGGCGCTGCAGGCGCATCTGCAGGATCTCGGCCGCCTGGTCGTCCGACAGCCGGTACAGGCCGTCTGCCTGCAGCCCGAAGTTCGGCGACAGGCCCTCCGGCCGGTAGGCGTCGCGCCCCTGCACCGACTCGCTGCCGACGCGCGCGAGCATCTCGCGCACCATCGAGGAATCCCAGCTCTTGCTCATCAGCGCCAGCCGCGCGACGGGCGGCGTCGGCGAGGCCTTGATGGTCTCGATGAACTCGTCGATGTTGGCCAGCGCCACCGCCAGGCCCTCGAGCACATGGCCGCGCTCGCGCGCCTTGCGCAGCTCGAAGACCGTCCGCCGCGTCACCACCTCACGCCGGTGCTCGAGGAAGATCTCGATCAGGTCCTTCAGGTTGCACAGCTTCGGCTGGCCGTCGATCAGCGCCACCATATTGATGCCGAAGGTGTCCTGCAGCTGCGTCTGCTTGTAGAGGTTGTTGAGGACGACCTCCGGGACCTCGCCGCGCTTGAGCTCGATGACGACGCGCATGCCCGACTTGTCGCTCTCGTCCTGGATGTGGCTGATGCCCTCCAGCTTCTTCTCGTGCACCAGCTCGGCCATCCGCTCGAGCAGGTTCTTCTTGTTCACCTGGTACGGGATCTCGTCGACGATGATCGCCTGCCGCTGGCCCTTGTCGATGTCCTCGAAGTGGCACTTCGCGCGCATGATCACCTTGCCGCGGCCGGTGCGATAGCCCTCGCGCACACCACCCAATCCGTGGATGATCCCGGCGGTGGGGAAGTCCGGCGCCGGCAGGATCTCCATCAGCTCGTCGATCGTCGCCTCAGGGTGCCGCAGCGCGTGCTGGCAGGCGTCGACGACCTCGTTCAGGTTGTGCGGCGGGATGTTGGTCGCCATGCCCACCGCGATCCCGCCCGAGCCGTTGACGAGCAGGTTCGGCAACCTCGACGGCAGGACCAGCGGCTCCTTCTCGCTGCCGTCGTAGTTCGGCCCGAAGTCGACCGTCTCCTTCTCGAGATCGGCGAGCATCTCGTGCGCGATCTTGGCCAGCCTGATCTCGGTGTAGCGCATCGCCGCCGCGTTGTCGCCGTCGACGGAACCGAAGTTGCCTTGCCCGTCGACCAGCATGTGGCGCAGGGAGAAGTCCTGCGCCATGCGGACGATGGTGTCGTAGACCGACTGGTCGCCGTGCGGGTGGTACTTGCCGATGACGTCGCCGACGATGCGCGCCGACTTCTTGTACGGCCGGTTCCAGTCGTTGTTGAGCTCCGACATCGCGAAGAGCACGCGACGGTGCACGGGCTTCAGGCCGTCGCGCGCATCGGGCAGGGCGCGGCCGACGATCACGCTCATGGCGTAATCGAGGTAGGACCGCCGCATCTCCTCCTCGAGGCTGATCGGCAGTGTTTCCTTGGCGAATTGGGTCATGGTTCGGCTCGAGGGACGCTGGAGCACAAAAGAGCCGAGCGCAGGGCAGGATTCTAAGTTGCCAAGGGCTGTCGCAGACACGCAACAGCGTGGTCCGGAGAGCGTCTGTCACCGGGGCAAAATCAGGTCAAATGAAAGCCCTATGGCACAATGACTCGGTCGGTGGTCAGCACCCGCGGACCGGGTCTTGCCAGTAATTTTTGGACAGGTTCGGACCTTTTAAACAGAACTCTATTGCCTTCCCTCGAGAGGAGAATCATGAAGAAACTGAATAAGGTGGCGTCGCTCTTCGCAACCGCCGCGTTGGCTTCCTCGTTCGCCAACGTCTCCGCGCAGACGGTGGACAACTGGGTCAGCGGTACCGGCCTGCCCTGGAAGAACGGGACGAATGAATTGTGCTGGCGCAATGGCGTGTGGACGCCGGCGACGGCTCTTGCTGGCTGCGACGGCGCTCTCGCACCGGCGGCCGCACCCGCACCCGCCCCCGCACCCGCACCCGCTCCTGTGCCCGCGCCGGCTCCGGCGCCTGCTCCGGCTCCGGCCCCTGCGCCCGCTCCTGCTCCGGCCGTCGTGCCCGCACCGACGAGCGAGAAGGTCACCTTCGCCGCCGACGCCTTCTTCGACTTCGACAAGGCCGTGCTCAAGGCGGAAGGCCGCGCCAAGCTCGATGATCTCGTCAGCAAGATGAGCGGCCTGAACCTCGAAGTGATCATCGCCGTCGGCCACACCGACTCGATCGGCAGCGACGCCTACAACCAGCGTCTCTCGATCCGCCGCTCGGAAGCGGTCAAGTCGTACCTGGTGAGCAAGGGCGTCGAGAAGAACCGCGTCTACACCGAAGGCAAGGGCGAGAAGCAGCCCGTCGCCGACAACCGGACTGCCGAAGGGCGCGCGAAGAACCGTCGCGTGGAAATCGAAGTGGTCGGGACCCGCGGCAGGTAAGTCGCGCCCGAGAGGGCGTTCGCTGCTCGAAAAACCCCGCCTCGCGGGGTTTTTCTTTTTCCAGCCGGAGTATTCGAAATGGTCGTGAACGCCGATCCGCGCGAACTCGCGAAATTCAGTGATCTCGCCCACCGCTGGTGGGATACGGAAAGCGATTTCCGGCCGCTGCACCAGATCAACCCGCTGCGGCTCGGCTGGATCGACGGGTGGTGCCCGTTGACCGGCAAACAGGTGGTCGACGTCGGCTGCGGCGGCGGCATCCTCTCCGACGCGATGGCGCGTCGTGGCGCTCAGGTGCTCGGCATCGACCTCGCGACGAAGGCGCTGAGGGTGGCGCAGCTGCACGCGATCGAGGCTGCCACGCCGCGCGTCGAGTACCGCGAGGTGGCCGTCGAGACGCTCGCCGACGAATTGCCGGGCCACTTCGACGCGGTGACCTGCATGGAAATGCTCGAGCACGTTCCCGACCCCGCCTCCGTCGTCAGCGCATGCGGGAGGCTTGTCAGGGCAGGGGGCTGGGTCTTCTTCTCGACGATCAACCGCAACGCCAAGGCGTTCGCGCTCGCCATCGTCGGCGCGGAGCATGTGTTGTCGCTCCTGCCGAAGGGCACCCATCAGTACGCGAAGTTCATCCGGCCGAGCGAGCTGGCCCGATGGGCCCGGGCTGCTTCCCTCGACCCGGTGGCCACGCGAGGGCTGGAATACAACCCCTTGAGCCGGCGCTACAGCCTCAGCGGTGACACCGGGGTGAACTACCTCCTGGCCTGCCGCAAGACGCCATGAAAGCCGCGGTCGGCGCCGTCCTCTTCGATCTGGACGGCACGCTCATCGACAGCGCGCCCGACCTGGCGGGCGCCTGCAACGACATGCGCAAGGAGCGAGGCCTTCCGGCGCTGCCCTATGAAGCCTTGCGTGCGATGGTCGGCTCGGGGGCACGGGGCATGGTCGGCCTCGGCTTCGACCTCGCGCCCGACGCGGCCGGCTATCTCGAAATGCGCGACGAATTCCTGCGCCGCTACGAGGCCAGGATGACGTCCGAGACCCGCGTCTTTGCCGAAGTCCTGCCGGTGCTGGACAGCTTGAGAGCACGGGGCCTGCCCTGGGGCATCGTGACCAACAAGGCGGCGCGCTTCGCCGAGCCCCTGGTGGCCTGGCTGGACTGGGGCGGCGCCGTGGCAGCACTGGTGTGCGGCGACACGACCGCGCATGCCAAGCCGCACCCTGCGCCGCTTCTCGAGGCCGCCCGCCGATTGCAGGTGACGCCTGCGGCTTGCATCTACGTCGGCGACGACCGCCGCGACGTCGACGCCGGCCGCGCCGCCGGCATGCGGACCGTGGCCGCGGGCTGGGGTTACCTGGGCCAGGGCGAGCCGGTCGGCGCGTGGGGTGCGGACACGATCATCGACAGCCCTGCTGACCTGCTGGCATGGATCGACGGGGACTTGAAGGCGGCCGGGCTGGCCTAAACTAGGCTCCCTGGGGCTGACCTGGCTTCGACGAGGGTTCGGAGTTGGAACAGTGCACGCCGAGCACCAGTTCGCTCGTAAATCCACTGGAAACAAAGTAACTGCGAACGATCAAACGTACGCTCTCGCCGCTTAAAACCGGTGAGCTTCGCAACAGTTGGCCGATGGGCTGGGCCTGAGGGGTAACCCGAGGGCTGCGAAGTCATACACATGGGCTCGTCCTGCGTCGCGTCATTCGGCGCAGGATCAAACTAAGTGAATCGGGGCCAAGGTAGCGTGCTGCTGCGCGACCTGGGCCCTTAAAACCAAATCAGCCAGCTAAGCGTGTAGATCTGCCTGACAAAGGCTTTCGGACGGGGGTTCGATTCCCCCCAGCTCCACCAGACACGGTCCCGAGGGACCCGGCGCGATGCCCGCCGCCGGGCATTCGCGAGATCGTTCGTGCTGTTGCCAAAATCCCGATAGTTCGGCGCCCAGAGCTCGCTCCCGTCCGAGCGGGCTGCCGTCGAGGGCTATTCGCTCGGCGGCGCCGTTGCCGTCCAGTTCGTCTCGGTTGTTCGAGCTGGGCGGCTGAGCCCGGCGGGTGACGCGGCCAGCCGCACCGGTCAGAGCTCGGAGGTGGTGGTGTCGAGGGGCGTGAGCGCCGTCGTGCGCCGGGTCGCCGACGGCGCGGGCTCCGCGTCGAGGTCGTCCTTGCCGAAGGTGCCGAAGTAGATCGGAGCGCGGCTGGGCGAGGTGTCGAGCCACTCGTCGAAGTCTTCTTCGGCGAGCAGGACCGGTGTGCGCTTCTCCGCCGGCTCGCCCTTGTCGTTGGTGGGGCGGTGGAAGCGTGACAGGAGCGGATGCAGGTCGCAGTTGATGGTCAGCATGGTGAAGCTGATCACTTCGCGCCCTTCGGTGCTCACCCAGCGGTCCCACAAGCCGGCGATGCTCAGAGGCGACCGGTCGGCGCGTCGGATGCGCCAGCGCTCGGGCGTCTTCGGGTCGTCGGCACCGTAGCAGGGGACGTACAGGGACTGCGCAGGAACGATGCACCACTGCCGTGCGGCGAAGGCGCCCTTGAACGCGGACCGCGTCGCCGCGGTCTCGGAACGGGCATTCACGGTTGTCGCCGCGGGCTTCTCGGATTTGGCGGAGGCCGGCAGCAGGCCGAAGCGTGCAAGCACGACCTCGCGCTGCGCCGCCTCGCCGATGCCGAAGCGCCGGATGATGGGCGCGTACTCCCCGGCGACGACGTCCGTGTGCCACTCGCCGGGAAGCAGCAGCCCCCATTCGCGCTCGAGTTCGGATGGCGTCGGTGCAAGGTAGTTGCTGGACATCCCTACACTTTAGCGCCACGTCATTCGTTCGTGGAGGGCGATTCGAGTGAATTGCGCCACGCTCGCCGAGGGGGCATGGGGCGTCAGATCGCCACCGGTGCCTTGATCGCCGGGTGGCTGTCGTAGCCGGCCACGGTGAAGTCCTCCAGCACGTAGTCGAAGATCGAGGCGGGGCGGCGGGCGATCTCGAGCGTCGGGTAGGGACGTGGCGCGCGCGACAGCTGCAGCTCGACCTGTTCCGCGTGATTGCTGTAGATGTGGCAGTCGCCGCCGGTCCAGACGAAGTCGCCCACGTCGAACTCGCACTGCTGCGCCAGCATGTGCGTGAGCAGCGCGTAGCTGGCGATGTTGAAGGGCACGCCGAGGAAGATGTCGGCACTGCGCTGGTAGAGCTGACAGCTGAGGCGCGGGCGCGCGTCGCCGACGGCCGGCGCGACATAGAACTGGAAAAAGGCGTGGCAAGGGAGCAGTGCCATCTTCGGCAGGTCCGCCACGTTCCAGGCGCTGACGATGATCCGGCGCGAGTCGGGGCTGGTGCGCAGCTGCTCGACGACGTTGGCGATCTGGTCGACATGGCCGCCACCCGGCGTCGGCCACGACCGCCACTGCACGCCGTACACGGGGCCGAGGTCGCCGTCGGGGCGGGCCCATTCGTCCCAGATCGTGACGCCGCGCTCCTGCAGCCAGCGGACGTTGCCGTCGCCGCGCAGGAACCAGAGCAGCTCGAGGATGATCGAGCGCAGATGCACCTTCTTGGTCGTCACCAGCGGGAAGCCCTCGCGCAGGTCGAAGCGCATCTGGTAGCCGAACACGCTGCGGGTGCCGGTGCCGGTGCGGTCGGCCTTCGCCACGCCGTGGTCGCGGACATGGCGCATGAAGTCTTCGTACTGCGAGCGGACGGGTGGTCGCGAACTCTCCGGACGCGGCGGGGCAGGGGATGGCATGCGCCGATTATGTTCAGCGCGGCCGTCGCGCCGTTCAGCCCTGGGGTGCCTGCTCGCGCACGAAGATCTCAACCCGGCGGTTGCGCGCCCGTCCCGCTTCGGCAGTGTTGTCGGCGACCGGCTCGCGCGCGCCGCGGCCGAAGGTCCGGATCTGCGTCGCTGGCACGCCGCGGCCGACCAGGTAGTCGCGCACGCTCTGCGCACGGTCGAGCGACAACGGGTTGTTGGTCGCCTCCGAGCCGGAGCCGTCGGTGTGGCCGATCACCGTCAGTCCGGCTGCGGCGTCGCCCTTGAGCAGCCCGGCCAGGGGATCGAGCAGCCCGCGCAGGCGCGGCTTGATCGCGAAGCCGTTCGGGTCGAACGCGATCTCGCTGGGAAAGACCAGCTTCAGCTGATTGTCCGGGGTGCGAACGACCTCGGCGCTGCTGCCCCGCGTCGCCCGCTCCATCGCGATGCGGCGGTCTTCCATGCGTTGCGACCAGCCCGGGCCGATGCCGCTCGGCGAAGCCGACGACGGCGCCGCCGACCCTCGACCGCCGACGCCGGCGCAGCCGCTGACGAGCGCTGCCGCCAGCGTGGCCACCAGGGTCGCAGCGAGCCTTCGATGCAAGGTCATGACGTCTCCCACGGGCCGACGGGGCGGCCAGGGCGCAGTGTGGAAAAGGGGAGAGGCCCGCGTCTGTCGGTGCGTCGCGGCCCTGCCTGTCGGCTCACGCCTACACGCACCGTGCCCTCGCTCACCGGTCGAACTGCAGCGCGGCCAGGCGTGCGTAGAGGCCATTCGCCGCGATGAGCTCGGCGTGTGTTCCCGACTCCACGATCCCGCCGGCCTCCATGACGACGATCCGGTCGGCGCGCTGCACGGTGGCGAGCCGGTGCGCGATGACGATCGTGGTGCGGTCGCGCATCGCCGACTCGAGCGCGGCCTGCACCATGCGCTCGCCTTCGGCATCCAGCGCGCTCGTGGCTTCGTCGAGGAGGAGGAGCGGCGCGTTCTTGAGGATGGCCCGGGCGATCGAAAGGCGCTGCCGCTGCCCCCCGGAGAGGCGCACGCCGCGCTCGCCGAGAAAGGTGCGATAGCCGTCGGGCAGGGCGGTGATGAAGTCGTGCGCGAAGGCCGCCGTCGCCGCGGCGACCACCTCGGCATCGCTCGCGGCGGGGCGGCCGTAGCGGATGTTCTCCATCGCGTCGGCGGAAAAGATGACGCTGTCCTGGGGCACGATGCCGATGCGCGAGCGCAACTGCTCGAGCGCCACCCGGTCGACCCGCTCGCCGTCGAGAAGAACGGCCCCGGCCTCGACGTCGTAGAAGCGCAGGATGAGCTGGAAGACGGTGCTCTTGCCCGCGCCGCTCGGGCCGACCAGCGCGACGGTTTCGCCGGGTGCGACGTCGAGATTGAAGCCGGCGAGCGTCGGGTGCTTCGGTCGCGACGGGTAGCGGAAGGTGACGTTGTCAAAGCGCACCGCCGCGCCGCCGCTGCGCGCCGGCAGCGCCCCCGGCCGGGCGGGCGAGACGACCGGCGACTCGAGCGCGAGCAGCTCCATGAGCCGCTCGGTCGCGCCGGCGGCGCGCAGCAGGTCGCCGTAGACCTCGGACAGCACGGCGACGCTGCCCACCAGGATGATCACGTACACGACCGTCTGGCCCAGGTGCCCGGCCGAGATGTCGCCGCGC
>NZ_JANODC010000100.1:0-2275 GCF_031412495.1 Rhizobacter sp.
CCGATTTCGGGAAGATCGAGCTTCGTCTCATCCGGGTGTTGCATACCTTGATCACGGAACGCAGTGTCTCGCGAGCGGCGATGCGCCTCGACAGCACCCAGCCGGCGGTCAGCGCCCAGCTGCGCCGCCTGCGCGCGCTCACCGGCGACCCGCTCCTGGTGCGCGCTGGCAATGCCATGACGCCGACCGACACGGCGATGCAATTGCTGGGCCCGGCCGGCATCGTGCTGCGCGAGGCCGGCCAGCTGTTCGGGCCGCGCTCGCGACAGCGCGGCTTCGATCCGGCGACCAGCCAGCAGGTGTTCCGCATCGCCGCCAGCGACTACCTCGACCCGCTGTTCCTGCCCGAGATCGTCGCCCACCTGCGCGAGGCGGCGCCGCAGGTGCGGCTCGAGCTGCTGCCGCTCTCGGGCGACTACGACTACCGGCAGCGCCTCGCCGCCGGCGACGTCGACCTGGTCGTCGGCAACTGGCTGCAGCCGCCGGCCGAGCTGCACCTGGGCCGGCTGATGACCGACGAGATCGTCTGCCTCGTCGGCGAGCAGCACCCGGCGGCGAAGGCGCGCGCCTGGTCGGCCGAGCGCTACCTGGACGCCGAGCACGTCGCGCCGCTGCCTTTCCACGCCAACGCACCCGGCGTCGTCGACGAGCACCTCGCCTCGCTCGGGCTGGCGCGCAAGGTCGCGGTCAAGACCGCTCACTTCAGCCTGATCCCGCTCATGGTCGCGCAAAGCCTGCTCGTGCTGACGACCGGGCGGCTGTTCTGCTCGCGCCATGTCGACTCGCTGCCGGTGAAGATCCTGCGCTGCCCGGTCCCGTTCCCGCCGCTCACCTACTACCAGCTCTGGCACGACGTGACGCACGCCTCGGCGTCGGCGCGCTGGCTGCGCGAGCAGGTGCGCGAGGTGGCCCGCAACCTCGCCGGGCACGGCATGCTGAAGCGGCGCGCGTGACGGCCGCGCAGCGCTTCGCCTTGCACGGCGACCTGCTCGACTTCACCGGAACGCCGGCCTGGGGCGACGTCGACCCTTCGGCGCTGCGCTGGCGGCCCGGCCACTGGCTGCTCGTCGACGGCGGCCGCATCGTCGCCGTGCAGGCCGAGGCGCCGGGGCCGGACTTCGAGCGCCACGACCACGCCGGCCGCCTCGTCCTGCCCGGCTTCATCGACACGCACGTGCACAGCCCGCAGATCGACGTCATCGCGAGCTACGGCACCGAGCTGCTCGACTGGCTGACGACGCACACCTACCCGGCCGAGGCGCGCCACCACGAGGCGGCGCACGCCGAGGCCGCAGCGGCGCTGTTCCTCGACGCCCTCGTCGCCCACGGAACGACGGCGGCGGTGGTCTTCCCGACCGTCCACGCCGGCTCCGTCGATGCGCTCTTCGCCGCCGCCGAGGCGCGCGGCATGCGCGTCGTCGCCGGCAAGGTGCTGATGGACCGCAACGCGCCCGCCGACCTCGTCGACACGGTCGAGTCGGCCGAGCGCGACATGCTCCGGCTGATCGCACGCTGGCACGGCCGGGCCCGCCTCGCCTACGCCGTCACGGTGCGCTTCGCGCCGACCAGCTCGCCGGCGCAGCTGGCCCTGGCCGGCCGCTTCTGCCGCGAGGATCCCAGCCTCTACATGCAGACGCACCTGGCCGAGAACCGCGGCGAGGTGGGGTGGGTGCAGGCGCTGTTTCCCGAGGCGCGCAGCTACCTCGACGTCTACGCGCGCTGCGGCCTGCTGCACGCGAAGAGCGTCTTCGCGCACGGCATCTGGCTCGACGACGCCGATCGCGCGGCGCTGCACGCTGCCGGGGCGCAGATCGCGCACTCGCCTTCGTCGAACCTGTTCCTGGGCAGCGGCCTGTTCGGCTGGCGCGCCGCCGAGGCGGCCCGGGTCCGGGTCAGCCTGGCCAGCGACGTCGGCGGCGGCACCAGCCTCTGCCTGCTTTGCAACATGGCCGACGCTTACAAGGTGCAGGCGCTCGCGGGCGAGCGGCTGACGGCGTGGACGGCGCTGCACGCGGCGACGCGCGGCGCGGCCCAGGCGCTCGGCCTGGGCGCGGAGATCGGCACCCTCGAGCCGGGGCGCATGGCCGACGTCTGCGTCTGGGATGTCGCGGTGGGACCGGTGCCGCTGCGCCGGCACGAGGTGGCCCGCACCTTGCATGAGCGCGTCTTCGCCTGGATGACGCTCGGCGACGATCGCAACCTGGTGCAGGCCCGGGTCGCCGGCCGCGCGCTCTACGATCGACCCGCCTTCGCCTCGGGTTCACACTAGCCGTCG
>NZ_JANODC010000101.1:0-8181 GCF_031412495.1 Rhizobacter sp.
TGTGCCGACTCCGGTGGCAGCGCCTGCCGCCATCATCGTCGAGCCTGCCGTCGCTGCCGTTCCGACGCCCGCGGCGGAGGCATCCGCGCCGTCGACCGCCGCCACCGCAGCCTCGCCATCGGCCCTGCCGCCGGCTGCCGCAGCGCCGCTGCCGCAGATCGGCGACCCGCCTGACGCAGAAGCGGAGTCCAAGCGCCTGGCTGCCGAGAAGCTGCGCCGCGACAAGGCGGCGCGCGACAAGCTCGACCGCGAGGCCAAGGCGAAGGCCGCGCTCGAGCAGCGCGACCGTGAGGCCGCTGTCGCGCGCACCGAGCAAGAGGCGCAGGCCCGTCGCCGCGCCGAGGAAGCGCAGCGTCCACGTCCCGTCGCCGCGGCGCCGCTCGCTCCTGCGGCACCGCAGCCGGCGCCGGTGCAGGCGCGGACCGTCCGCGAGATCTGTGCTGGTCGCGGCACCATCGCCGAGTCGATCTGCCAGTCGCGCGAGTGTGGTTCGCCGCAGCATGCGAACGAGTCCCTGTGCCGCCAGGTGCGCGAGGCCGAGGACCGCCGTCGCAACTACATCAACTGATCCAGGCGTTCGCCCCGAATCCGACGTGCGGCGAGAACCGCACGCACAACGAAGAGCGAGGATTTTTCATGGCCATCGACCCGGCACCTGCCGCCCTGCCCGCGGGGTTGTCGGCGCACGCGTTCTCGAGCCTCTTTCAGGCCGTCTCCGGGCTGCGCAACCGGCGCGCCATCGTGGCCCTGCTCGGCTGCCTCTTCGCGGGCGTGATCGTCGTCAGCCTGCTCGCCATCATGGCGCCGGGCAGCGGCTTCGTCGCCTTCGCGATGGCGGCGCTGATCTGGCTCGTCGCCCTGGGCACGGGGGTCAACGCGGCCGGCCTGCTGCAGATGGACCACGCGCGCGGGATCTCGCCGCGCAGCACGGTCGACGCCCTCGTCTACGGCCTGCTCTGCATTCCGAAGCTGCTCGCCCTCGGCATCATCTTCTTCGCCGCCGTGCTTGCCGTGTTCCTCGCCATCGCGATCCTGCTGCTGGTCTGCAAGGTCCCGGTGCTCGGCCCGATGCTCTTCGTCGTCGTGTTCCCGGTCTCCGTGGTCGCAGCGGGGGTGACGATCTTCGGAGCGCTGATCTGCACCGTGCTGTCGGCGCCGGCAGTGTGGCAGGGCGCCAGCATCACGCGGGCCCTGGCCCAGACGCTCGCCATCGCGCGCAGCCGCCTGGTCGATGCGGTGCTGCTGCTCGCCTTTATCGGCTTCATCTCGATGGCGGTGGCCTTCATCATCTTCGGCGTGCTCGGTGCCGGGCTGCTGCCCACCCTCGGGATGACCTGGAGCATCGTCGGTTTCGGTCCGGGCGACGTGAACCCGATGATGGGGATGATGCAGGGCGGCAGGCTCGGCCATGCCATCGCCGGCGGGATCGGCGGCGCCCTGCTGTGGGCCGTTGCCGGTTCCCTGGTCGGCCAGGTCTACCTGCTGGGCTTGTCGCTGGTCTACCTGCGCGTCACCGAAGACCTTGACGTCGGCGCGACCGAAGCGGCCCTGCGCGGCGGCCTCGAGGCAGCGCGTCGCCGTGGCGCGGAGCTCGGCGACAGGGCCCGCAGTGCGGCGCAGCGAGATGCATCGGCGACCGGCGCCGATGCCGGCGCGCCCGCCGCCCCGGGCGTGTTCGGCACAGCCGCGGCGTCCCCGCCGCCGGCACCGTACCCGGCCCCGGCCCCGGCCTATCAGGCGCCGTTCGCGGCGCCGGCGCCCTCCGCATCGCAGCAGGGGTACCGCCCACCCGCCGACGACGGCCCCGACATCGCCCTGCCGCTGGACGATGACGCTCCGCAGACCACGGTTCCTGCCTACGCATCGCCACCGGCCTGGATGCCGCCACCCGTGATGCCGCCGGCCGTGCCGGAGGCACCGCCGCCCGCCCTCACCGCCTGCCCGCAGTGTCTTTCGGCGGTCGTCGACGCGGACGTTTTCTGCGGTGTCTGCGGGTACCGCCTGAAATAGCCTCGCGCCGGGTGTCCAGGGCCGTCGACGCGATGGGAGGGTTCGCGTGACTCGGCAAAGCGCAGGTGCGGTGCCCTCCCAGAGCGCTGCCGGACCCTAGTTGATCGCGGTCGATCCGGGCGCCTGCTGCGCCGGTGGCGTGAACAGCTCGCCTACGTCCACCGGGTCGAACCGGTAGCGGGCACCGCAGAACTCGCAGCCGACCTCGACCCGGCCTTGCTCGCCCAGGATGTCGTCGACCTCGGCGCGGCCCAGCGACTGCAGCATCGACCCGACCTTCGTCCGCGAGCAGCTGCACGCGAACCGCGGCGCGAGGTCGCCGACGAGGGCCGGGAAGCGGAGCAGGCTTTCCTCGTGGAACAGACGCCGCAGCACGGTGTCGGGGTCGAGCTCGAGCAGTTCCTCGCGGCGCAGCGTCGCCGCGAGCTGGGCGACGCGGTTGAAATCCTCGTCGTGGCCGATCCGGCTTTCATCGGCGCCGACACCGGCGCTCGGCAGCCGCTGCAGGAGCAGGCCGGCGGCAACGCGGTGGTCGGCGGCCAGGATCAACCGCGTGTCGAGCTGCTCGGACTGCAGCATGTAGTGCTCGAGCACCGGCGCGATCGCCTGCAGCGGCTCGCCGGCGTTGCCGTGCAGCGGCACCACGCCCTGGTAGGCCTGTTGCCCGGGCAGCTTGTCGGCACGGTCGAGCGTGATCGCGCAGCGGCCACGGCCGTGCACGTTGAGCAGGGCTTCGAGGCCGGCCCCGACGGGTACGTCGCCCGAGACCTTGGCCGTCACCCGGAAGGCCAGGTCCGACGCGATCTCCGCCACGGCGAGTTGCACCGGCCCGTCGCCGAACACCTGCAGCACGAGGGCGCCGTTGAACTTGATGTTGGCATGCATCAGGACGCCGGCGGCCGCCATCTCGCCAAGCACGCGCTGCACCGGCCCGGGAAACGCGGCATCGGCGCGGCGCGCAAGCACTTCCTGCCAGCTGTCGGTGAGCCGGACGAGGATGCCGCGGACGGGCAGTCCCTCGAAGAGGAATCGGTGCAGTTCGCTCACGGGTTAGGGGTTGCGCGGAGTCGCTCGGGGCGCGAATTATCGGTGCGGCACCGATGCAGGCTCCCTTGCCGGGTCTTGCGCACGGCGACAATCCGGACCATGAACGACACCTCCTTCGAAGCGGCTTGCGCCGCCCTCGTCGATGCGCGCCGAAGCGCCCGCGCCGTCGCTGCCTACCCCGACGCTTGGCAGCCCGCGGACATGGCCGAGGCCTACCGGCTGCAGATCGCCGTCGCCGAGGCCCTCGGGCCGATCGTCGGCTGGAAGGTGAGCGCCGTCACGCCGGCGCAACGCGACGCCCTCGGCATCGACCAGCCGATCGCCGGCGCCCTTCTCGGGCCTTGGCTGCGCAACGCCAACGGCGGTGTCGCATCGTGGCGCGTCGCCGAGTTCATCGTGCCGAAGCTCGAATGCGAGCTGGCCTTCGAGCTCGGCAGCGACCTGCCGGCGCGTCCCGGGCAGCCGTACACGCGCGACGAGGTCCGGTCCGCGGTCCGCTGCCTGCGCATCGGCATCGAGATCGTCGATTCGCGCCTGCCCCCGGCGACCGGCACCCTCGCCGAGCTGGCCGATGCCGTCAACAACGGCGCCTACGTCGCCGGCCCGGCGTTCACCGACTGGGCCTCGCTCGACTTCGCCCGGCTCGGCATCGTCCTGACGCGCTCGCATGCAGGCGTGTCGACGCAGATCGCTGCCGGCAGCGGCGCGGCGATCCTCGACGGCGACCCGTTCGGAACCGTCCTCATGCTGGCCAATGCACCGCCGGGCGGGCGCCCGGGCCTGCGCGCGGGGGAGATCGTCACCACCGGCAGCTGCACGGGGGCGCCGATGCTGCCCGGCCCCGGCCTTTACCGAGCCGAGTTCCGCGGCCTCGGCAGCCTCGAGGTCCGCTTCACGGCCGATGCGCCAGCCTAGGCCCGCCGCCGGGGGCGGCGCGGCAGTCGCGGTGCCGGTGCGGATCGAGCCACGCCGATGAACGTCCGCCAGGCCGCGCTCGCTGCGCTGTGCGAATGCGATCCGACCACCAAGGCTCGGCTGGCGCGCGAGCTGCGACCTGCTTCGGAGGAGATCGACGTCGACACCGCCGAGGTCATCACGGCGCCCGCGACGCTGCCGGGCTGCCCCGAGCGGCCGCGCCTTCGACCGGCCCGTGAGGTGCCGGCGCGCTCGCCGTTCACGCCCGATGGCCGCGCCGCGCTGCTGCACGCCATCGCCCACATCGAGTTCAACGCCATCAACCTCGCGCTCGACGCGGTGTGGCGCTTTCCCGGCCTGCCCGCCGCGTTCTACCTCGACTGGCTCCAGGTCGCATCCGAGGAGGCGCTGCACTTCCAGCTCCTGCGTGCGCACCTGCAGACGCTCGGCCGCGACTACGGCGACTTCGATGCCCACGACGGCCTGTGGATGATGGCCGAGCGCACCTCGGGCGACGTGCTCGCGCGCATGGCGCTGGTGCCGCGAACGCTCGAGGCGCGCGGTCTCGACGTGACGCCGCCGCTGCGCGCCAAGCTGCTCCGCGCCGGCGACGCTCGCGCCGCCGAGATCCTCGGCGTGATCCTGGGCGACGAGGTCGGCCACGTCGCCATCGGCAACCGCTGGTACCGCTGGCTATGCGCACGCGCCGGCCAGGACCCGGAAGCGCTCTACCCCGAGCTGGCTCGCCGCCACCACGCGCCGCGAGTGCGCGGACCGTTCAATCTCGAGGCACGGCGCGCCGCCGGTTTCAGCGAAGGCGAGATCGAAGCCCTCGAGGGCCTCGACTCCCTCGACGCGCGCGCGGGCAGCTAGAAGCGGTCGGCGGTTTCACGCGCCCGGCTACGGCACGAGCTTGCCCAAGGCGAGGCGGAGGCGGCGGTCGCAGCGGTTCGCCAAGCTCTCGTCGTGCGTCACCAGGACGAAGGCCATGCGCCGCTCGCGGGCGAGCCCGAGCATGAGCGCGAACACGGCGTCCGCCGTCGACCGGTCGAGGTTCCCCGTCGGCTCGTCGGCGAGCACGCAGTCCGGTCCGCCGGCGAGCGAGCGCGCGATCGCCACCCGCTGGCGCTCGCCGCCCGAGAGCTGCGAGGGGCGATGCATGAGCCGTTCGCCGAGCCCGACCTGGCGCAGCGCCTCGGCCGCGCGCTCGCGCCCTTCGGCGATGGGCAGGCGGCGGATGCGCAGCGGCATGGCGACGTTGTCGAGCGCCGTGAACTCGGGCAGCAGGTGGTGGAACTGGTAGACGAAGCCGAGATGGCGGTTGCGCCATTCGCCCTGCTCGGTCGCGTCGAGCGTCGTGAAGTCGCGGCCGCACAGGAAGACCTTGCCGCTGGTCGGCGCCTCGAGCCCGCCGAGCAGGTGCAGCAGCGTGCTCTTGCCCGAGCCCGATGCGCCGACGATGGCGAGCGCCTCGCCGCGGCGCACGCGCAGGTCGACGCCTTGCAGCACGTGCACGTCGAGCCGCGACGAGCCGCTGCCTTCGACGAAGCGCTTGTGCAGGCCGTTGGCAACGAGTACGTCGTCGCCTTCGCCGCGGCTCGGCCGCACGGCCGCCGCCGTGGCCGCCACCGGCTCACTCATAGCGCAGCGCTTCGGCCGGCTGCAGCCGGCTCGCCCGCCAGCTCGGGTAGATCGTGGCGACGAAGGCGAGGACGAGCGAGATCACGACGATCGGCAGGATGTCGGCCTGCTGCGGATCGCTCGGCATGCGGCTGATGAGGTAGACGCTGCTCGGCAGGAAGCTCACCTGCAGCACCGACTCGATGGCCGGGACGATGACGTCGATGTTGTAGGCGACGAGCAGGCCGAGCAGCACCCCGCCGAAGGTGCCGATGATCCCCGAGGCAGCACCCTGAACCATGAAGATGCCCATCACCGAGCGCGGGCTCGCGCCGAGCGTGCGCAGGATGGCGATGTCGGCGCGCTTGTCGGTGACCGTCATCACCAGCGTCGAGACGAGGTTGAAGGCAGCGACGGCGACGATCAGGGTCAGGATGATGAACATCAGGCGCTTCTCGACCTGCACCGCCGCGAACCAGTTGCGGTTGGTGCTGGTCCAGTCGCGCACCGCCAGCCGCGGCCCGAGGCTTTGCGCCAGCTCGGCGGCGACGATCGGGGCCCGGTTCAGGTCCTGCAGGCGCAGCTGGATCCCGGTCGGACCCTCGACCCGGAACAGCCGGGCCGCGTCCTCGAGGTGGACCAGGGCCAGGCCGCTGTCGTATTCGTAGTGCCCCGCGTCGAAGGTGCCGACGACGGTGAGCGTGCGCAGCCGCGGCACGATGCCGGCCGGCGTGACCTGTCCGCCCGGCATCACGGCCGTGACCCGGTCGCCGTTGCCGACCCCGAGCGAGCGCGCCAGCTCGGCGCCGAGCACGACGCCCCACTGGCCGGGCACGAGGCGGGCCAGCGTCGTGTCGCGCAACAGCCGGGCCAGGTCGGTGACGGTCGCTTCCTCGTTCGGGACGATGCCGCGCACGATCACGCCGCGCATGTCGTCGCCGCGGGCGATCAGCGCCTGCGACGCCACGAAAGGAGCGGCGCCGATCACCTCGGCGTTGCGGCGCGCGCTGGCTGCCGTCGCCTGCCAGTCGGCCAGCGCACCGCTGTCGGCGTCGGTCACCTCGATGTGCGACACGACGGACAGCATGCGGTCGCGGACCTCCTTCTGGAAGCCGTTCATCACCGAGAGCACGATGATCAGTGCGGCGACGCCGAGGGCGATGCCGAGCATCGACACGCCGGAGATGAAGGAGATGAAGCCGTTCCTCCGCCCGGCCCGCCCGGCGCGGGTGTAGCGCCAGCCGATCTGCAGTTCGTAGGGCCAGTTCATGTGAAGACGATGCTACCCGAGGCATTTCGGCTGAGCCGCCGCGGGGCGGCTCGGATAATGGGTCTGCATGCACCTGGTCGTTCCGTTCGCCTCCGATCTGACAGAGGCCTGCCAGCATGTGCTGCGCGACCTGGCCCTGCCGAACCTCGAGCGCCTGCTGGGCCTGCTCACGCCTGCAGGCCGCGACGAAGGCGAGGCGACGAGCCTGTCGCCGCCGCACGAGCGCGTGCTGGGCCGGCTGTGGGGCTGGCGGGGCGAAGACGGCGCCCTGCCCTTCGCGGCCCGCGCCGCCGCTGCCGACGGCATCGACACCGGGGACCTGGCCTGGGCCCTGCTCACCCCCGGTCACTGGCGGCTCGGCCATGACGATGTCGTCCTGCTCGATCCGGAATCGATCGACGTCGGCGATGCGGAGTCGAAGGCCTTGTTCGAAACGCTGCGCGGCCAGTTCGAGAGCGAGGGCTTCCGCACCGACTGGGGCCATGCGCGGCGCTGGTATGCCGGCCGCGACGATCTCGAAGGCTTCGCCACGGCCTCGCTGGACAGGGTGATCGGCCGCAGCGTCGATCCGTGGCTGCGCGAGTCGCACCTGCCCGCGCCGCAACGCGCGACCGGCCGCCTCGTGAGGCGGCTGCAGAGCGAGGCGCAGCTCCTCTTCCACGAGCACGCGGTCAACGAGGCACGCGAGGAGCGCGGCGCCCTGCCGATCAATTCCTACTGGCTCAGCGGCTGCGGCCGGCAGCAACCCGTCGATGCTGCGGCGACGCCGGAGATCGCTTCCGAACTGCGACGGCCGCTCGTCGCCGGCGACTGGGCGGCCTGGGCGGAGGCCTGGCGCGACCTCGACGCCGGCGCGCTGGCGACGCTGGCGACACGCGCTGCCGCCGGCGAGTCCGTGACGCTCACCTTGTGCGGCGCGCGCCATGCGGCCCGCTTCGAGAGCCGGCCGCGCCCGCTCTGGCAGCGCGTGCGCGGCGCCTGGCAGAAGAGCCCGCCGCACGACGTGCTGGCGCTGCTCTGAACCCGATGACGCCGACCCGCCTCGTCGACCGCGACGTCCCGCCGCGCACCGCCTGGGCGCTGGCCCAGGCCGGGGTGCATCCGCTGCTGGCGCGCCTCTTCGCGGCGCGCGGCATCCGCGCCGTCGACGAGCTCGACGATGCCCTCGCCCGCCTGCTGCCGCCGGCCGGCCTGCTCGGCGCAGACAACGCCGCCCGCCTGCTCGCCGACGCGATCGGCGCCGGCGGCCGCATCTGCGTCGTCGCCGACTACGACTGCGACGGCGCGACCGCCTGCGCCGTCCTGCTGCGCGGCCTGGC
>NZ_JANODC010000102.1:0-4563 GCF_031412495.1 Rhizobacter sp.
CATCCGCGGCCGCAGCTTCGACTTCGGCCGCAAGTTCCTGCCCGATGGCCTGTCCAAGGTCGCCCAGCTGCCGTTCCTGACGGCCGACGAGAAGCGCTTCTTCTCGCAGGTGCAGGGCCGCACCTACGCCAACATGTTCGCCCTGGTCGAGCGCTTCATCGGCGCCAAGATGGCCGAGCTCGGCCGCGGCCACGCGCTCGGCGACCAGGTTGCCTTCGAGGCGCTGGTCCGGCTCACCGACGAGGAGCTGAAGCACCAGGAGCTGTTCCGTCGGCTCGACGCGATGACCGCCGCGGGCATGCCCGACGGCTACCGGTTCCTGCCGCAGCCGAACGACGTCGCCAGCGCCGTGCTCGGCGCGTCGACCTGGGCCGTGCTCGCGCTCACCTGCGACATCGAGCTGTTCTCGCAGGCGCACTACCGCAGCAGCATCGAGTCCGACGGCAACCTTGACCCGCTGTGGAAGGACGTGTTCCTGTTCCACTGGCGCGAGGAGTCGCAGCACGCCATCGTCGACGAGCTCGAGTGGCAGCGCGAGAACGACAGCATCGATGCCGCCGGCCGCGACCGGGCCGTCGACGACCTGATCGGCCTGGTCGGCGCCGTCGACGGCATCTGCCAGATGCAGGCCCGGGAAGACGCGGCCTACTTCGTCCTCGCCCTCAGCCGCCCTTTCGAGCCGAAGCAGGTCCAGGCCATCGAGGCGACGATGCTGGCCGCGTACCGCTGGCAGTACATCACCACGGGCGTGCAGGACCCGCGCTTCCTCGAGATCCTGGGCCCTATGCTCGACGCCGCGCAGGTCGCGCGCATTCAGGCGGCCCTGGCGCCCATCGTGGGGACGAGCCTGAACTGAGGTCTGCGGTGCCGCGCGTCGAGGGACGCGCGGCGCGCAGGCCGGCTCGGGACCTCGTCAGCGCCTGGCCACGGTCGACGTCAACGCGGCGGCGACCTCGCACTGCTTCACGGTGCCGGGGAGCGGGTCGTTGCCGAAGAACGCGTTCGTGCAGGCGCCGTTGCCGGTCACGCTTTTGGTAATCCAGGTCGCGCCGCTGCCGTACCGGACCGTCTGCGTGCCGCTAACGCTGAAGGCTTCCCACTCCCCGGCGATGCGCGTCCAGGCCGGCGCGGTCGCGACCTGGCACTCCTTGACGATGCCGTTGGCGGGATCCCTGCCGAAGAAGCTGTTCGTGCAGCTGCCAACACCGGTGACGCTTTGCGAGATCCAGGCCGAGCCGCTGCCGTAGCGAACCGTCTGCGTGCCGCTGACGCTGAAGCCTTCCCATTCGTTGGCGATCTTCGTCCAGCCGCTGATCGCCGGCGGCGGCACAGGGCTGGCAACTGTCGTCGAGACCTCGCAACCTTTGCGGATTCCGTATGCCGGGTCGGTCTGGAAGAACTCGTTGGTGCAGGCTCCGCCGCCGGTGATCGTCCGCATGATCCAGTACGGCTCGCTCCCGTAGCGCACGGTCTGCGTGCCGTTCAGGGAGAAGGGCTGTCCTTCTTCCGCGATGCGCGTCCAGCCGTTAGGGGTCGGCGGGGTCGGTGCGGGTGCAGGTGAGGGCGCAGGCGTGGGTGCCGCCAGCCCTGCCAGGCTCGCGGCTGCATCGACGATCCCGGCCCCGCAGAGCGACGTGTTGCAGTCGTTGCCGGTCCCGGTAGGAAAGGGGCGGGCCGCGGCGCGCAGCCGCTGCGCGACCTGTGCCGGCGTCAGCGAAGGGTCGAGCGAAAGCATCAGGGAAACGACACCGCTGACGTGCGGGGTGGCCATGCTCGTTCCCTGGAACCAGGCGAAGCTGTCCGCCGCCGGCGTCGTCGAGCCGGTGTTCAGCGTCGACAGGACGGCGTCGCCGCTGCCGCCCCCGGGCGCGGCGATCGTGACCTTTGCGCCGAAGTTGCTGTAGCCGGCCCGTCCGCCGTTGCGCGTCGTTGCCGCGACGGCGATGACGCCATTGCAGCTCGCCGGCTGCGCGCCCGCGGCGTCGGCGTTGTTGTTGCCGGCGGCGACCACCACGACGGTGCCGCGGGCGACGACGTCGTTGACGGCGCTCTGGAAGGCGGCCGAGCACGTGCCGCTGGCGCCGAGACTGATGTTCTCGACGCGGGCCGGGTATGGGTTGGCGGGCACCCCGGGGACATCGATCCCTGCGGCCCAGCGCATGCCGTCGACGATGTCGGAGGTGTAGCCCCCGCACCTGCCGAGCACGCGCACGGGCACCAGCCGCGAGACCCAGTTGATGCCGGTGACGCCCGCCCCGTTGTTGCTCGCCGCTCCGATGGTGCCGGCGACGTGAGTGCCGTGCCAGGAGCTGGCGGCGCCGTTGCAACCATAGTCGCCTGGATCGGCTGCGTTGGCGTCCCGGCCGTCGCCGTCGTTCGAGACGGCCGTGTCAGCGATGAAGTCGAAGCCGCCAATCGTTCGGCCGGCCAGCTCCGCATGCGGCAGGACGCCCGTGTCAATGATCGCGATGCGGATTGCACTCGAGCCTGTCGAAAGGTCCCAGGCCCGCGGCAGGTTGATGCCACCTGCCGCCTCGTGGTAGTGCCACTGCTGGCCGAACATGGTGTCGTTCGGGGTGGAGAGCGGGTGCATCACGGTGTCTGGTTCGATCGACGCGATGCGCGGGTCGGTGGCGAGCCGGCGCACGAGCTCGCGGGTTTCCAGTCGCATGACCCGGCGGCCGAGCCGCACGACGTGGGCGTCTCCCGACATCGGCCGGACGTGGTCGAGGCGTTCCCCGAAGGCGCTGCCGATGGCGGTCAGCTTGGGCCGCGGGTCGCCGTTTCGGTCGCGGAACCTGACGATGAAGCGGTCGGTGGAGTCGCTGTCCTGCACGAGCTGTGCGGGCGCAGCGCGGTCGGCGTTGACGCCGGCGTGGGCGATGCCGGAGGAGAGCAGGGTGGCGAGGAGGGCGAGGGTCTTGAGGTGATAGCGCGGGCAAGCATTCAATTCGTGGTCCAGGGAATTCGGCGGGCACCGGGAAGCCCCGGAGCGCGCATTTTCAAGAGCTGCGCTCACACCGCGTAAGCGGCTGTAACCGTGGCCTCAGTCGGCGGCGGGGTGCCGTTCCGGCGTGGAGGGTCGATGCCGGACTCCGGGCCTGGGCACATGAGGTAAAAGAGGCGCTCAAGATCGCAAGGAGACATCCGCATGAGCGCAGAACAGAACGTCTACCCGCCCTCGGCCGCCGCGATGAAGGATGCGTGGGTCTCCGGCATGCCGGCGTACCGGGCACTCCGCGACGAGGCCGAGCGCGACCACGAGGCCTACTGGGCCCGCCTGGCCCGCGAGCTGATCTCCTGGCGGACGCCGTTCCGCACGGTCCTCAACGCCGACAAGCCGCCCTTCTTCAGGTGGTTCGAGGACGGCACGCTGAACGCGTCGTACAACTGCCTCGACCGGCACGTCGAGGCCGGCCTCGGCGACAAGACGGCGATCGTCTTCGAGGCCGACGACGGCGCCGTCAGCCGCGTCAGCTACGCGGAGCTGCTCGAGCGGACGTGCCGCCTCGCCAACGCGCTGAAGGCGCGCGGCCTGGTCAAGGGCGACCGCGTCGTCATCTACATGCCGATGTCGATCGAGGGCGTCGTCGCGATGCTGGCCTGTGCCCGCATCGGCGCGACCCACTCGGTGGTGTTCGGGGGCTTTTCGGCGCAGAGCCTGCGCGACCGGATCGCCGACACCGGCGCGGTGCTCGTCATCACCGCCGACGAGCAGATGCGCGGCGGCAAGGCGTTGCCGCTGAAGGCCATCGTCGACGAGGCGCTCGCCGGCCCGGGCCACTCGGTGCGCGACGTCATCGTCTACCGGCGCACCGGCGGGCCGGTCACCTTCGTGGCGCCCCGCGACAAGTGGCTGCACGAGCTGGTGGACAAGGAGCCGGCGAGCTGCGAGCCGGAATGGGTCCTCGCCGAGCACCCGCTGTTCCTGCTGTACACCTCGGGCTCGACGGGCAAGCCGAAAGGCGTGCAGCACTCGACGGGCGGCTACCTGCTGCACGCGGCGCTGACGACCAAGTGGACCTTCGATCTCAAGCCCGACGACGTCTTCTGGTGCACCGCCGACATCGGCTGGGTCACCGGCCACACCTACATCGCCTACGGCCCGCTCGCGCTCGGCGGCACCGAGGTCGTGTTCGAGGGCATCCCGACCTACCCCGAAGCGAGCCGCTTCTGGCGCACGATCGCCAAGCACAAGGTGAGCATCTTCTACACCGCGCCGACGGCGATCCGCGCGCTCATCAAGACGGCCGAAGGCAGCGAGGCGGTGCATCCGAGGAAGTTCGACCTGTCGAGCCTGCGCATCCTCGGCACCGTGGGCGAGCCGATCAACCCGGCGGCGTGGGAGTGGTATCACAGGGAAGTCGGCGGCGGGCGCTGCCCGGTGGTCGATACCTTCTGGCAGACCGAGACCGGCGGCCACGTGATCACGCCGCTGCCGGGCGCGACGCCGCTGGTGCCCGGCTCGTGCACGCTGCCCTTCCCGGGCATCGATGCGGCGGTCGTCGACGAGCAGGGCAACGAGCTGCCGAACGGCAAGGGCGGCATCCTCGTGATCAGGAA
>NZ_JANODC010000103.1:0-2845 GCF_031412495.1 Rhizobacter sp.
ACGGTGTCGCGCAGCAGCGTCGAGTGGTGGCCGGACAGGGGCGCCACGACCAGCACGGTGGGCTGCACCTTGAGCCGCTGCAGCGTCGGCAGGTCGTCGGTGAAGCGCTTGAAGCGGAGCAGTCTGCAGAAGTCCTTCTCCACCGCGACCTGCTCGTGCACGGCGACGTCGACGCCCTCCACCGCGATCGAGCGGATGTTGAACTCCGGCTTCTCGTAGTCCTTGGCCAGTCGGTGCGCCAGGTCCAGGGTGGCCGAGACGCGATGCGCCAGCGGCGTGTGCGCGAACATCGACAGCGGGTGGTTGTAGAGCTTGGAGGACGCGCTCGCGAACTCGGAGAAGGGGCTGAGCAGCGCCCGCTGCGCTTCGTACCACTCGTAGAGCATCATGCCGTGGCCCTTTCGGTGACCTGGACGATCGCATCGACGACCGCTCCGATGTTGCGGTCGTTCAGCGCCGCGACGCAGATCCGACCCGAGTCGACGCCGTAGATCCCGAACTCCGTACGCAGCCGCTGCATCTGTGCCTTGTCGAGGCCGGAGTAGCTGAACATGCCGCGTTGCACGGTGATGAAGTCGGTCTCGATGTTCGCGCCGGCGGCGACCAGCCTGCGCTGCAGCTCGAAGCGCATGCGCTTGATGCGCTCCCGCATGCCGGCGAGCTCCTTCTCCCACAAGACCCGCAGCTCCGGCGTGGTGAGCACGTGCGCCACGGCAGCCGCCCCATGCGTCGGCGGGGTGGAATAGTTGGTGCGGATGACCCGCTTGAGCTGGCTCAGCACGCGTGCCGCGGCGTCCTGGGTCGCGCAGACGACCGAGAGCGCACCGACGCGCTCGCCGTAGAGCGAGAAGCTCTTCGAGAAGCTGGTCGCGACGAAGAAGTCCAGGCCGGCATCGAGGCAGAGGCGGACGGCCAGGCCGTCCTCGTGGATGCCCTCGCCGAAGCCTTGGTAGGCCAGGTCAAGGAACGGGATCAGGCCACGTTCCGAAAGCGACGCCACGACCTCCGACCACTGCGCCGGCGTCAGGTCGCAGCCGGTCGGGTTGTGGCAGCAGGCGTGCAGGACGACGATCGTGCCCGGTGCGGCACTCCGCAGGGCCGCCAGCATCGCCGGGAAATCGACGGCATGGGCACGCGGGTCGTAGTAGGCGTAGGACTCGACCGTGAAGCCGGCCCCTTCGAAGAGCGCGCGATGGTTCTCCCAGCTCGGGTCGCTGATCAGCACCCGCGAGCCCGGGCTCATCCGGCGCAGGAGGTCGGCCCCGACCTTCAGGCCGCCGGTTCCGCCGACGGCCTGCACGGTGGCGATGCGGCCGGCGCGCCGGACCGGGTGGTCGGCGCCGAACACCAGTGCCTGGGTGGCGGCGTCGTAAGCGGCGATGCCGTCGATCGGCAGGTAGCCGCGCGCCTTGGGCACTTCCTGCATCATGGCTTCGGCCTTGCGCACGCATTCGAGCAGCGGCAGCCTGCCGTTCTCGTCGTAGTAGACGCCGACGCTGAGGTTGACCTTGTTCGGGTTCGGATCGGCCGCGAACTGCTCGCTGATGCCCAGGATCGGATCGCGGGGCGCCATTTCGACGGAATCGAACAGTGAAGACATCTGGGTTCCTTGAGCGGCCGCAGCCTTTGAAACGGGCTCGCCGGCGCCCATGTACGGGGCACCCTCGCATCGGCAGGGAGCGTGCCGCGAGCGGTTTGCGCTAACCTGATCGATTTCGCTTCGCACGCGCGAGCCAACCCCGAAATTATCGTCCATGACACCCATGACCGAGGTCGCCCTCGCCGAGACAGCGTCGCCCGCGCAGGAAGGTGAATTCGTCACGTACCCCGGCTCGCCTTTCCAGTTGTTCTGCCCGTACCAGCCGGCCGGCGACCAGCCGACAGCCATCGCCGGGCTCGTCGAGGGGATCCGCGACGGCCTGAGCTTCCAGACGCTGCTCGGCGTCACCGGCTCCGGCAAGACCTTCACGATGGCCAACGTCATCGCCCAGATCGGCCGCCCGGCGATCGTCTTCGCCCCCAACAAGACGCTGGCGGCGCAGCTCTACAGCGAATTCCGCGAGTTCTTCCCGAAGAACGCGGTCGAGTACTTCGTCAGCTACTACGACTATTACCAGCCCGAGGCCTACGTCCCGCAGCGCGACCTCTTCATCGAGAAGGACTCGGCGATCAACGAGCACATCGAACAGATGCGGCTGTCGGCGACCAAGAGCGTGCTGGAGCGGCGCGACGTCGTCATCGTCGCCTCGGTGAGCGCCATCTACGGCATCGGCGCGCCAGAGGACTACACCGAGATGCGGATGATCATGCGCACCGGCGACAAGCTCGGCCAGCGCGATGCGATCGCGCACCTGATCCGCATGCAGTACACCCGCAACGAGACCGACTTCGCGCGCGGCACCTTCCGGGTCCGGGGCGACACGATCGACGTCTTCCCGGCCGAGCACAGCGAGCTGGCGATCCGGATCGAGCTGTTCGACGACGAGCTCGTGTCGCTCACCCTGTTCGATCCGCTCACCGGCCGCATCCGGCAGAAGATCCCCCGCTTCGTCATCTATCCGGCGAGCCACTATGCGACGCCGCGCGGCCGCGTCGTCGCCGCCATCGACACGATCAAGGAGGAGCTGCGCGGCCGCCTCGCCGAGCTGGTGTCGACCGGCAAGCTGGTCGAGGCGCAGCGGCTCGAGCAGCGCACGCGTTTCGACCTCGAGATGCTGCAGGAGATCGGCCACTGCAAGGGCATCGAGAACTACACCCGCCATCTCTCGGGCGCGCCGCCCGGCTCGCCGCCGGCGACGATGGTCGACTACCTGCCGAAGGACACCCTGATGTTCCTCGACGAGAG
>NZ_JANODC010000104.1:0-4258 GCF_031412495.1 Rhizobacter sp.
CGCCACCGTCGCGGGCGCCTTCGCGGTGACGACGGGCGCTGGCGGCCTGGCGACGGCAGGCGGCGGCGCCTTCGCAGCCACTGCCGGCGCGGGCGACTTGGCTGCCGCGACCGGCGGAGCCAGCGGCGCCACGCCGGTGCCGGGGGCTTCCTGTCCCCGCGCCGTGTCCTTCTCCACCGCCACCGGTGCGGTCACCGCGATGTCCGCAGCGGCAGGCGGCGGGGCCGGCGCGCGCGCGACCCGCGCCTCCAGGTTGGCCGGCAGGACCGGCGCCGGTGCATGGACGATGCGGTCACGCTCGTCCGACCGGCCGCCGAGCCAGGCCGGGCTCGACAGAGCCAGGCCGAGGCCGGCGACCGTCGCGACGGCCAGCGCACCGCCCCAGGCCAGATGCCGCCGGCGCTCGCCACGGCGCTGATGCCGCGCGGCGTCGCGGTCCTCGATGTCGCTGCGGTCGATCGCGATCGGCGCCTCGGCGATCGGTGCCGGCCCGGCCCCCGCCGGCGGCACGGCGCCGGTCGGCGAAAGGGCGGCCACCGGCTCGGGCGGCGGCGCCAGGACCGGCTCCGTCCGCGTCGGCCGGGCCAGCTCGGCCGGCATCGGAGCCGCGTTGGCCGACGCTGCCAGCGGCCCGTCGGCCGAGACCCTGCCCGCTGCCGCTGCCGCTGCCGCGGCCGCTGCCGCCACCACCGCCACCGGCACCGGCGCGATCTGCGTCACCGGCGTCGGCGAGTCGGCGCCGGCGACCGGCTGCTCGAGGGCGAGGGTCCAGCCGCGCCGTAGGGAAGCGGTCAGCTCGGGGTCGGCGAGCTGCTCGGCCGCGAAGGCGATCAGCTCAGCGTGCGGCCGCTCGGTCGGCACCGGCGCGTCGTGCGCTTCCATGATCCGGCGCACCAGGGCGCGGGCCTTGGCGTGCCTGCGCGGCGTCCACATGCCAGACCGGGCCTCCTCCATCTCGGGCAGGTAGCGCCACAGCATCGCCGCCAGGCTGAACAGGTCGCAGCGCCAGTCGAGCTCCTGCGTCGGCCGCAGGTCGCCGTCGTGCCTTCCGGCGTCGAGGGCCCGCAGCAGGCGCGGCGACTGGTAGACGTAGTCGGCCTGGTGCGCGATGGGCAGCGGGCTCTCGAGCGTCTCGCCGGAGACGAGCGAGAACGCGAAGTCGATGAGCGCGATCTCCTCGAAGCGCGGGAAGAGCGGCTGCTCGGCGTCGCCCGGGTCGAAGTTCGCCGCGCCGACCGGGATGCAGATGTTGTCGGCCTTCAGGTCGAGGTGCACCAGCTGCAGCTCGTGGATCGCATCGAGCGCGAGCAAGCAGTGACGGGCGAGCGCCCACCAGTGGGCGCAGTCCTCGAACGCGTTGCGCAGGACGCGCCCGTCGCGCTTGAGCGGCAGCAGCGTCGCCCAGTGGTCGACGGTGACGCCGGCGTCGTAGGTCTGCACCAGCGCCGGCCGGCCGGGGGCGCCACGGTCGAACTGGACGACGTCGGGCACCGGCCGGATGCCGTGGCCGACCAGGCGGGCCAGGATTCGCCACTCGCGCTCGGTCCATTCGCTGAAGTCGCCGGCCGGGGTGGCCAGGAAGCGCTTGGTGTAGCGCCGCCGCTCGCCCGGCTTCGACTCCTCGCGGAAGACCTCGACGTGCTCGCCGGTGACCATGCGCAGCCGGCTGCGCCCGAAGACGCGGTCGATGTCGGCGGGTGTCATCGCTCTCTCCCCTGTGCGCCGGCCGGGCCGGCCGAGATGCCGATCCAGCGCAGGCCGTTCGATGCCGCCGGCGTGCGCTGCAGCAGCAGCACCGTCGCGTCGTCGCGGCTGCCGTTGGCGCGCGCCAGGCGGATGAGCTCGGCGCAGGCGGTCGCCAGCGGCAGCGGCTGCGCGAGCAGGCGGCACCAGTCGGCCACCTCGACGAACTTGTGCACGCCGTCGCTGCACACGGCAAGGGCGTCGCCGCGGGCCAGATCGTGCACGGCGACGTTGGCGCCGGCGACGGCGCCGTTGCCGACCATGCGCGCCGGATCGTCGGGCGAGCCGCCGGGCGGCGGCGCTTCGCCGAGGTTGGCGAAGGTGTCGTCGCGGGTCAGCAGGTCGACGCCCGGCTCGGCGCCCATGGCCAGGCGGTAGACGCGGCAGTCTCCGACCCAGGCCAGCAGCCAGCGCCCGGCCGACGCCTCGACCGGCGCGCACAGCGCCACGGTCGCCGCACCGGGCCGGTCGGTGACGCGGGCGATGGTGCCGGCGATGACGCGGTCGGCGTCGAGCATGGCGGCGCGGACGCTGTCCGCCGTGATCGCATCGGCCTCGAGGGACTCGTGCAGCTTCGCCACGAGCAGCCGGCTGGCCGTCTGCGCCATGGCGCCGCCGCCCACGCCGTCGGCGACGACGAACAGCCGCCCCGCCCCGCCCGGCCCGCTGTGCGCGTCCTCGTTGACAGCGTGCTGCGCTCCGCACGACGAGGCGACCGCGACCTCGAAGCGTTGCAAGGGATCGGCGTGCACCGACCGGCCGGGGCCGTGCGGGCCGGGCCGCAGCGGCGAGCCGGGCTCGACCGGCGTGGTGAGCGGCTTCACGAGAGGCGACAGCGGTCTGGACATCTCAGGGTCCTCCGCACCGCGCCAGGCTCAGCGTGCAGCCCGGCTGCGCGGGCGATGCCGCCCCGAGCAGCACGGTCTGGCCCGGCTGCCACCGGAACGACGCGCCGGGGGCATGGTGGACGCCGTCGATCACGATGCCGTTGTCGCCGTGCACGATGCCGCGACAGCCGGCCTCGTCGAGCTCGACGATGTCCAGGTGGTGGCCGGAGACGCCGGCGTGGCGGCGATCGACGACCAGCGCCTGGTTGCGCGACCGGCCGATGGCGACCGGCAGCGTCGCCCGACGCAGCACGAGATGGCGCGAGCCCTCGGCCGGCACGACGCGGAGGTCGAACGCCGGCTCGATCGGCTCGACGGGCTCGATCGGTTCGACAGACTCGATCGGCCGCACCGAGGTCAGGGGCGTCTTCGGTGCCCCGGAAGGCATGGCGATGGGGGTCACCCGCGCGCTGCCCGGCACCGCGGCCGGGCGAACCGCGATCCACGGGTAGTCGCCGGCCAGGCCGTCGGCACGTGCCGACAGCACGATGCGGGCACCGTCGACGAGCTCGATGGCGGCGGCACCCAGAGCTGCCGGCGAGCCGCCCTCCGCGCCGGCGCCGCAGCGGCCGAGCACGCCGGCGGCCGTCTCGACGCGGATGCCGTTGGTTGAGCCGGCGTCGGCGACGTGCCAGGCGTTGCCCTCCCACCAGATCTCGGCGTGGCGGCGGCTGGCATAGGTGCCGTCGATGGCAATGTCGCACGACGCGTCCTTGCCGACGATGTAGCGTCGGCCCGGCAGCACGCCGTTCAGGGCGGCGCGACGCCGGCCCTTGGCGTCCTCCAGGTCGAACTCGACGCGCGGGCCGGCCAGCGGCGTGCTCGGCGTGTCGAGGCGGGCGCTGGCCGGGAACGGGCGAGCGCCGTCCGACTCGGTCCAGCGGCCGATCACGCTCACCTCGTAGGGCGGCTGCGCGGAGGCCGGCGTCGGCGTGGTGCGCAGGGCGGCGAGGAGCTCGCCGTACTCGTCGGCCTCGCCGGCGACGTGCCGCGCCTCGATGTCGGCGAGGCCGGCGAACTGCGACAGGTCGAGCACCGCGGCATTCGGCAGGCCGGCGATGACCTCGCGCGCGAAGTAGCGCTTGACCTGCTCCGGCTTGAATTCGTGCATGAACCGGCCCAGGAGGTCCCGGGCTTCCGCGCCGCCCGGGCAGCGCACCCCGATCGACGTCAGCAGGAAGCGATCCCGGTCGGCGATGACGACGTGCAGCCGGACGTGGCTGGCGACGAAGTGCTCGAGCTCGTCGCGGACAGCGGCGACCAGCGGCCCGTACACACCCAGGTGCTCCGCGGCCGCCAGCCCGGGTTCGACGCCCGCCGAGCCCGCCGGGGCGGCGCCCCGTGCGCCGGCGCCGGGCTCGCGCCACGGGCCCGGCTCGCGTGCCGGCAGGTCGGGCCGGCCGGCGGCGTCGTGGATGCCATGGACACGGTGCAGGACCCAGGATTTCATCGACATGGTGTGCTTTCGATGGTCAGCTTCGGTAGGCGAGGACGAGCGTCGCGAGCGGGCCCGGGCGGCGCAGGTGGCGCACCCGCGGCATGTCCGGCAGGCCGTAGGCGGCGATGCGTTCGAGGAAGAGGCCCCAGGCCGGCTGCAGCGCGTCGCCGGCGCGCACGCGCTGCTGCAG
>NZ_JANODC010000105.1:0-15755 GCF_031412495.1 Rhizobacter sp.
ATCGCGGCCGCCTTCGCCGCCCGCCATGGCGCCGGCAACCTGGGGCTCGTCACCCTCGATGCGTACCGCGTCGGTGCGCACGAGCAGCTGCGCGCCTACGGCCGCATCCTCGGCGTGCCGGTGCACACGGCGCACGACCGCGCCTCGCTCGAGGACCTGCTCGACCTGCTCTCGGCCAAGAAGATGGTCCTGATCGACACCGCCGGCATGGCGCAGCGCGACACGCGGACGCGCGAGCTGCTCGACATGCTGTCGCATCGCAGCGTGCAGCGCCTGCTCGTCGTCAACGCCGCGGCGCAGGGCGAGACCATCGAGGACGTCCTCCTCGCCTACCGCGCCTCGACCTGCACCGGGATGATCCTGAGCAAGCTCGACGAGGCCGTGAAGCTCGGGCCGGCGCTCGATGCGGCGATCCGGCACCGGTTGAAGATCGTCGGTGTCGCCAACGGCCAGCGCGTGCCCGAGGACTGGCATCGCCTGTCGTCGAGCGCGCTGGTGCAGCGCGCGCTGCGCGGCGGTGGCAGTGCCGCCTGGCGCCTCGATGCGGCCGAGATGAGCCTGATCTTCGCCGCGCCGAGCCGTGCCGCGGCCGATGCCGGCGCCACCGCCTGACCTCGCCGAGCCATGGCGACCCCGTTCCCCCCTTCCCGCAGCGACCAGGCCGCCGGCCTGCGCGAGATGTTCGCGCATGCCCAGGTGCGCTTCGTCCCCGTCGTCGCCAACCCCAACGTCGCCTTCGGCGGCGTCATGCTGGAGCGCCTGTGCACCGCCTTCGCCGAGCACGGTGCGAGGGTGCTGGTGATCGACGCCTCCGACCGGGCCCGCGAGGCCGGCGAGATGGCGATGATCGACCTGGCCCAGTGCATCGAGCGGCTGTCGCCGCAGGTCTCGTTCCTCGCCGCGCGCAGGCTCCCGCTGCGCTTCGTCGATTCGCTCGGCTCCACGCGCGCCTTTCTGCAGCGCGGCGCCGAGGCATCGCCGGAAAGCGACCTCGTCCTCGTCCATGCCGGGGCGCCCGAGCTTTGCCGGATGTTCGCGCGCGGCCGCGGCCGCGGCGCAGCCGCTGCCGCTGCCGATACCGGCGTCGATGCCGACGCACCGTGCCCGATCCTGCTTGCCGACGACCGGCCGGAGAGCGTCACCCACGCCTACGCGTCGATGAAGCTGATGGCCACGCGCGCCGGGCTGATGGTGGCCGACCTCCTGCTCGGCGCGGCGCCGCACTCGCCGCGCGTCGAGCGCATCGCCGCCAGCGTTGCCGCCTGCGCCGAGCAGTCGTTCGGCGCCGTGCTGCGCGACTGGGCCCGGATCGACCCGGCCGGCGACCCGAACGATGCGCCCGGCCCGGCCTTGCGCCGCCTCGTCGCCGCTCGCCTCCTTGCGCGCGGCCCGGCCCACTCGGCTGCCTCGAACCCGGCCGGCGGCCTCCACGCCGCCCGCCACGCCAGATGAATTCCGGAGCGACCATGTACACCGCCAAAGGCCAGCTGGACCTGAACACGACGCTGAAGCAGTACAGCGGCCTGGTCCGGCGGCTCGCGCACCAGATGATCGCCAAGCTGCCGGCCAACGTCGAGATCGACGACCTGATCCAGGTCGGCATGATCGGCCTGGCCGACGCGCTCTCGCGCTTCGATGCAGCGCAAGGCGTCCAGTTCGAGACCTTCGCGACGCAGCGCATCCGCGGCGCCATGCTCGACGAGCTGCGCGGCAACGACTACCTCTCGCGCGGCACGCGCAAGCACCAGCGCTCGATCGAGTCGGCCGTCGCCCGGCTCGAGCAGCAGCTCGGCCGCGCTCCGCACGAGAGCGAGATCGCCAAGGAGATGGGCACGACGCTGGCCGAGTACCAGGAGCTGCTCGGCAAGGTGCGCGGCACCCAGCTCGTCTACCTCGAGGACATGGCCGGGGCCGAGGGCGACAACGACTTCCTCGACCGCCACGTCGCCGACGACGAGGCGAACCCGCTGGCGCAGCTGCAGGACCACCGCATGCGCGCCGCCCTGATCGAGGCGATCAAGGTCCTGCCCGAGCGCGAGCAGTACGTGATGAGCATGTACTACGAGCACGACATGAACCTGAAGGAGATCGCGGCGGTGCTGAAGGTGACCGAGTCGCGCGTCTGCCAGCTGCACAGCCAGTCGATCGCGCGCCTGCGCGTGAAGCTGCGCGAGTACTGAGGCCCGGCTGGCCCGAAGCGCGGCGCCCGCGATGCCCTGGCCGCTGCCCGCGCTCGCAGCTTGGGCCGGGTGCTGGCTCGTCTTCGCCGCCGTCGTGGCCGCGGGCGGCGGCCCGCTTGCCGCCCTCCTGGTCGCCGGCGTGCTCGGCGCTGTCGCGTCGACCTGTGGCACCACGCCTTGGCGGCGAATCTTCATCGGCACCGGCTTCCCGCTCTCGGCCGCCGCCCTCGGCCCGGCGTCGGCCCAGCCGGCGTGGGCCTGGCTGCTGCCGCTGGCCGTGCTCGCGCTGGTCTATCCGGTCCGCGCCTGGCGCGACGCGCCCGTGTTCCCCACGCCGCGCGGTGCCTTGCGCGGCCTCGGTGCCGCGCTGCGCCTGCCCGACGGAAGCCGCGTGCTCGATGCCGGCTGCGGCCTCGGCGACGCGCTCGTCGAGCTGCGCCGCGAGTTCCCGCGCGCCGCGCTGGCCGGCGTCGAATGGAGCTGGCCGCTGCGCCTCGCATGCGCGCTGCGCTGCCGCTTCGCGCAGGTGAGCCGCGCCGACATGTGGGGCGTCGACTGGTCCGGCTTCGGTCTCGTCTACGTCTTCCAGCGGCCCGAGAGCATGGCCCGTGCGGCTGCCAAGGCGCGGGCCGAGCTCAGACCCGACGCCTGGCTGGCGAGCCTCGAATTCGAGGTGGCGGGCTGGCCGCCGACCGCGGTATTCCGCTGCGCCGACGGGCGGCCGCTCTGGCTCTACAGGATGCCGTCCGCAAGCATCGGGTGAGCGGGTCCGCGCGTCGCCGGCCTTACGTCTTGGCGGACTTCCGGTCGGCCTTCTTCGCGGCCTCGACGTTCTCGGCCTTTTTGGTCAGCTTGTCGGCTCGCGACGGCTTCTTGTCCTTGCCGGCGCTCTTGTCCTTGGCCGGCTTCTCGGCCTTCGGCGGCTTCGCGGCCTTCGGCGCTCTCGCAGGCCTGCCGGCCGGGGCCGGCTTGACGACCTTGGCCTTCGGCAGCCTGGACTGCGCCTGCCTCGCCGCCTGGGCTTCCTTCAGCAGCCTGCGTTCCTCGCGCAGCGCCTGCTCGTCTTCCGAAGGCGGTTGATCGGCGCCCTGCGAGCGGGTCCGGCTGGTGATGGCCAGGTGCAGCCGGGTGCCCAGCTTGTGGATCTGGCGGCTCAGCGACGAGGTACGAATCGGCATGGAAGGTCTCCTGGGTGGCGGAGCCGACTGTAGGCGAGTCGAGAGCCGCCTGGCCTTTCGAGGGATCCCGTCCGGTTTCCTGCAGCGGATCCGTCTTGACGGGATCTGCTGGAGGAGCTGGGACGATGACGAACGTGACCCTGTGGGGGCAGGCCCTGACGGCACCGATGCTGATGGAGGGCCTGATGCTGCTGTGCTTCGGCCTGGCGTGGCCGGTCGCCAACATGCGCATGCTGCACCGCCGGCAGGCCGAGGGCAAAGGCCTGGTCTTCACCGCGATCATCCTCTGCGGCTACCTGGCCGGGGCTGCGTCCAAGCTGCTCGGCGAGGTCCTGGACCCGGTGTTCTGGCTCTACGTGCTGAACCTCGTGGCCGTCGGCATGAACCTCGGCCTGCAGTGGCACTTCGGCCGCCGCGCGCGCCCGGCGCGGGCGCGACGCGGGCCGCTGCCGCCGGCCCGGCGCCGAGCCCGTGCCGGGATTCGCCGCGGCCGCGCCCCGTCAGCTGCCGGCGGAGACTCCGTAGGTGACGTTCAGCGACAGGTCGAAGACCTTGCTGCCGAGCGAGCCGCCGGTTGAGCGGACGCGCCCGGCGCCGGCGCGCAGGGCGAGCGACGGCGTGAGCTGCCAGCCGGCATAAGCACGCGGCTGCAGCAGCACGCCGCGGGCGTCGACGCCGCCACCGCCACCGCCACCGGCCATCAGTTCGGCGCCGACATGCAGGCGGGCGCCGAGCGGCTGGTTCCAGCCGGCGCCGACGAGCGCGGCTGAGTAGCCGCCGGCCCGGCCGCCGGCGGCGGCGAGCGCCTGTCCGGTGATGTATGCGTTCGTCGTCAGGTAGCGGTCGATCTTCAGGCGCACGCCGGTCACGGCGTGCTCGTCGGTGTCGGGGCCGCGCGCATCGAAGCGCTCGGCGCCGGCGCTGAAGTCGGTGCGCGCCGGCCGCGCCGCCATGCCCGTGCTGCCCGGCCCGTCGAGCGCCCAGACGAGGGCTGCCCCGGCCTGCGCGGCGCGGAAGTTGCCGTTCGGCGCGCGCGCGTAGCCGGCCTCGATGGCCAGGCCCAGGTCGTTGCCCAGGCGGGCGATGCCGTAGACGCCGGCCTTGACGAGCAGCCCGCCGCCAGTCGACACGCCGCCGCCGCCGGCCATGCCGGCGCCGAGCCGCGTGCCGACGGTCAGGCGGTCGCGCACCAGCTCGGTCTCGACGCCGAGGCTGCCCAGAACCTCGGTGTAGCCACCGATGCCGTCGCGGGCGGCCCGCGCCGCCTCGATGCCCCAGAACGCATGGCGCCCCCACCCCTGCTCGGCGCGCGCGCCGGCCATGCCGATGTGGCGCGGCAGCGGTGTTCCGTCCTGCACCGTCTTGCCCCGAGGCGTGCGGTAGACGCTGCCGACGAGCTGGACCCGGTCGAAGCCGAGTCCGGCGCGGCCGCCGGTGCGCGCCGGCTCGCCGAGACGCTCGGCCGGGACGAAGCGGAAGTCGCTGTTGGCGTTGAGGACCAGACCGAACTGCGTGCTGTCGATGCGACCGGCGGCGTAGCGGACGTGCGAGACCGAGGCGCCGAGCGCGACCGCGCCGAGATCCCAGACGAGGTCGACGTGCGGCCGCAGCATGAGGCCGCCGCCCGGCGGCGCCCCGCCTCCGCCGCCGCCGCCGGCGTAAAGGCCGACCTCGACGCCGACCGGCCCGACCAGCCGCTGCCGCCAGGCGAGCTCGCCGCCGAGCGTGAAGAAGCCGCCGTGGCCGCCGCTCACCGCGCCGTACACGGCCGGCCCGATCGACAGGCCGCGGGCGTCGGCGAGGTCGACCAGGTAGCTCGCCCCGACCAGGCCGACGCGCGGCCCGCCGCCCGGGAAGCGGACGCGCGCGAAGCTGATCCGCGCGTGCGCCGAGGGCGTGGCGATGGCGGGCGTGTCGGCCTCGGCGGCAGCCGCCGGCGGCGGCGCCCCGGCCAGCGCAGAGAGCAGGGCGAGCAGCGCCGCTGCCGGCACGGCCCGGGTCGCCTGCGCCGCCACGGTCTGCGCCTGGGCGGCGATGGTCCGGAGCAGGCCGCCGGCCTGGCGCACGTCGAAGCCGATGAAGAAGACGCCTTCGAGCGGACCTCGGCCTACGACCTCGCCCGGCAGCCCGTGCGCGTCGACCGGCACCGGCGTCGCCGGAAACAGCGCCTCGACACCGGCGCGGTAGCCGGTCGCCAGCACGATGGCGTCGAACCCGCCCTCGCCGCCGTCGACGAAGCGCGCGCCCTTCGACGTGAGGTGCTCGATGCCGGGCCGCACGGCGATGCGGCCGGCCTTGATCGCGGCCACGGTGCCGATGTCGATGGTGGGCGTCCGGCCTTCCTCGCGCAGCTGCTGCAGCGGCGACATCGCTGCCGTGCGCAGGCCGAAGCGGCTCAGGTCGCCGACGCTGAGGTCGCGGGCCAGGCGGGCAATGGCGTCGCCCCAGCGCGTCGGCAGCCTGGACAAAGCGATCGAGGTCAGCTGGGTCGGGCGACCCAGGATGTCGCGGCGGACGATGTTCATCGGTGAGCGGACGGAAAGGGTGGTGTCGACGCCGCGCTCGGCGAGGTCGAGGGCGATCTCGGCACCGGTGTTGCCCATGCCGACGACGAGCACGCGCTGGCCGGCGAAGGGCGCCGCGTTGCGGTAGTCGCGGCTGTGCAGGACGCGACCGGAGAAGCGCTGCGCGCCTGCGAGCGGCGCCGGTGCGGGATGCGCGTTGGCGCCGGTGGCGACCACCACCTGCGCCGAAGCGAAGCGCTGCCCGCGGGCGGTGCGCGTCAGCCAGCCGCCTGCGTGCGGGACGATGGCGGTGACCTCGGCCTCGAGGTCCGGCCGGATGCCGTTCTTGCGCGCGTAGGCCTCGAGGTAGTCGACCACGCCCTGGCGCGGGACATAGCGCGGAAGGTGGTCTGGAAAGGGCATGCCGGGAAGCGCCGACTGATCCTTGACCGTGTGCAGGTGCAGGCGCTCGTAGTGCTGGCGCCAGGACGCGGCCACCTGCGTCGCCTTCTCGAGCACGCGGGGCCGTCGACCCCGCCCGAGCAGGCTCGCGGCGACGGCGAGGCCGGCCGGGCCGGCACCGACGACGACGATGTCGGCATCGATCTCGCCGGCCTCGGTCGCGTGCTGCGACCGGTGGACGGGCGAGGGCGGGCCGGCACTCATCGCCGCGAGGCCTTTCGCCGCATCGAGGCCGGCTAGGCGGCAGCGCGCAGCGGCGGCTGCGCCTCGAGCCAGTCCACCGCCACCTGCGCCAGCGAGCGCAGCGCAAGGAGCAGGGCCGGCTCGTCGATGAAGAAGAGGGGCGAATGGTTCGACGGCGCCGTCTTCGGATCCTGGCCCGGCGGCGTGATGCCGACGAAGTAGAAGAAGCCGGGTGCGACCTGCTGGTAGAACGAGAAGTCTTCGGAGCCGGTGATCTTCGGCACCACCGTCACCCGCGCCGCGCCGGCAACGCGCTCGAGCGTCGGCACCATGGCCTCGGTGAGCTCGCGGTCGTTGACCGTGACCGCGTAGTTCTTGTCGATGCAGACCGTACAGGTCGCCTGAGACGCACGGGCGATCGACTCGGCGGTGTTGCGCACGCGTTCGTGGATGTCGTCGCGCATCGACTCGTTGAAGGTGCGGATCGTCCCGCGCATCTCGACGGAGTCCGGGATGATGTTCTCGCGCACGCCGCCCTTGATCATGCCGACGGTGAGCACCGCCGGCTCGTGGGCGATGTCGACCTGGCGGCTGATGATGGTCTGCAGGCCGAGGACCACCTGCGCCGAGGCCACGATCGGGTCGACGCCGCGCCACGGCATCGCGCCGTGCGTCTGCCGGCCCTCGACCAGGATCCGGAAGGTGTCGGAGCTGGCCATCGTCGGCCCGGAGCGGTAGCCGATGGAGCCGCTGGGCAGCTGCGACGTGACGTGCAGCCCGAACACCGCCGCCGGCGCCGGGTTCTCCATCACGCCCTGCTTGATCATCAGCCGGGCGCCGCCTTCCTCGCCGGCCGGCGGCATCTCCTCGGCCGGCTGGAAGATGAACTTGACCGAGCCGCGCAGTCGCTCGCGCAGCCCGGCCAGGATCGTCGCCACGCCCATCAGCACGGCGACGTGCGCGTCGTGGCCGCAGGCATGCATGACGCCCACGTCCTCGCCGTTCCATTTCGCGCGGACCTTCGAGGCGAAGGGAACGTCGGCGCGCTCTGCCACCGGCAGGGCGTCCATGTCGGCGCGCAGGGCGACGACGGGCCCGGGCAGCGCGCCCACGAGCAGGCCGACGACGCCGGTCACGGCGACTTCGGTGCTCACCTCGTCGAAGCCGAGCGACCGCAGGTGCGCAGCGACGATGCCGGCGGTGCGGAACTCGCGGTTGCCGAGCTCGGGGTGGGCGTGGAAATCGCGTCGCCAGGCAATGACCTGCTGCTCGATGGCAGCGGCCGTCGTGTCGATGGAGGAAGCAAGGCTGCTGGCTTGGCGGTGGCTGGCGGACACGGCGGCTCCGGAGGTGGACGCCCTATTGTCGGGCGCCCGCCGGCTGCGGTGCATCGGGCGGGCACGGTCCCCGTCGGTCGGGGCCTTCTATCATCGGGTTGACATGGCCCGTTTCCGCCCGCTCTGCAGCCTCTTCGGCGTCGAAACCCTCGACGTGGACCTGTCCCGGCCCCTGTCGGACGAGGCCTTCGCCGAGCTCGAGCGGGCGTTCTATGCGCACCACGTACTGGCGCTGCGCGCCCAGGACATCAGCGCCGCCCGCTTCGTCGGTTTCGCGCGCCGGCTCGGGCCGCCGCAGCCCCACGTGATCGACCAGTTCCATCACCCCGAGGACCCGAACATCCTCGTCCTCTCGAACGTGCGCAGGAACGGGCAGCCGACCGGGCTGCAGGACGCCGGCTCCTACTTCCACACCGACTACTCCTACCTGGCCGTGCCGGCGCGGGCGACGACGCTCTATTCGCGCGTCGTGCCCAGGGTCGGGGGTAACACGCTCTTCGCCAACCAGCAGGCGGCCTACGACGACCTGCCGGAGGTGATGAAGAAGCGCATCGAGCCGCTGCTCGGCATCCACCACTACGGCAACCGCAACGACGTGCGCGACGCGAGCCGGACCGCGGCGTCGATGCTGAACGCCGAGCAGAAGGCGAAGATGCCGGTGATCACGCACCGCATCGCCCGGCCCCATCCGGTGACGGGGCGCAAGGCGCTCTATGCCGTCAGCGGCAGCTCCTTCGGCATCGTCGGCATGCCCGACGACGAGGCGCGCGACCTGCTCGACGAGCTGGCGGCGCACTCGACGCAGCCGAAGTACCGGCTGAGCTTCGCCTACGGCTTAGGCGACATCGTCGTCTGGGACAACGCCGCGCTGCTCCACTCGGCGACGCTGACCGATCCCGACGATGCGCGGACGCTGTGGCGCATCACGGTGCTCGAGCCGAGCCTGGAGGCGGCGGCGAGCGACGTGCTCGCGCCCAGCTTCGCCGCATCGGCAGGCGGCTGATCGACGTCGTCGCGCCGCGGGTCCGCGGCCCCCACCCGGCGGCGGAGGTCAGCCCAGGCGCGCGCGGTGCCGGGCGATCTGTATCCGCACCTGCTCCGGTGCCGTGCCGCCGACGACGTTGCGCGAGGCCAGCGAGCCGCGCAGCGTCAGGACGGCCTGCGCGTCGTCGCCGATGCCGGGGTGAAACCCCTGCATGACCGCCAGCGGCAGCGCCGCGAGGTCGACCCCTTGCTGCATCGCGTGCTTCACCGCATGCGACACCGCCTCGTGCGCGTCGCGGAAGGGCACGCCCTTCTTGACCAGGTAGTCGGCCAGGTCGGTCGCCGTCGCATAGCCGCGGCTGGCGGCCCGCTCCATCGCTTCGGCCTTCACCGTGATGCCGGGCACCAGCTCGCAGAAGACGCGCAGGCTGTCCTTGACGGTGTCGACGCTGTCGAAGAGCGGCTCCTTGTCTTCCTGGTTGTCCTTGTTGTAGGCGAGCGGCTGGCCCTTCATCAGCATGAGCAGGCTCATCAGGTGGCCGACGACGCGGCCGGTCTTGCCGCGAGCCAGCTCGGGAACATCGGGGTTCTTCTTCTGCGGCATGATCGACGAGCCGGTGCAGAAGCGGTCGGCCAGCTCGATGAAGCCGTAGTTCTGGCTCATCCACAGGATGAGCTCCTCGCTGAAGCGCGAGAGATGCACCATCACCAGGCTCGCCGCGGCGGCGAACTCGATGGCGAAGTCGCGGTCGCTCACCGCGTCGATGCTGTTCTGGCACACGCCCTGCATGCCGAGGGCGCGCGCGACCGCTTCGCGATCGAGGCCGAAGCTGGTGCCGGCGAGCGCCGCGGCGCCGAGCGGCAGCCAGTTCGTCCGCGCGTGCACGCCAACCATGCGCTCGCCGTCGCGGGCGAACATCTCGACGTAGGCGAGCAGGTGGTGCGCGAACGACACCGGCTGCGCCACCTGGAGGTGCGTGAAGCCGGGGAGGATGGTCTCGGTGTGCTGCTCGGCAAGCGTCACCAGCCTGCGCTGAAGGTCGCCGAGCAGCGCGCCGATGAGCTCGATCTCGTCGCGCAGCCAGAGGCGCACGTCGGTGGCGACCTGGTCGTTGCGCGAGCGGCCGGTGTGCAGGCGCTTGCCGGCATCGCCGACGAGCTCGACCAGGCGGGCCTCGATGTTGAGGTGCACGTCCTCGAGATCGACGCGCCACTGGAAGCGCCCGGCCTCGATCTCTTCGCCGACCTGCGCCAGGCCGCGCCGGATGTCGGCGAGGTCGGCCGCGGCGATGACGCCGCGCTCGGCGAGCATGGTCGCGTGGGCCAGGCTGCCGGCGATGTCGGCGCGCCAGAGGCGCTGGTCGAAGCCCACGCTCGCCGTGTAGCGCTGGACCAGCTCGCTCGTCGGTTCCGAGAACAGGGCCGACCAGGCTTCGGATTTCTTCTCGAACTGATTGGCTGACATGGGGGGTGCCGCTGGTTCGGAAGCCCGCGGCAAAGCGTGCGCTTCGCACGGATCGATCGGGTCGCAGGCGCCTGCGGGGCCCCTCTCCAGGGAGCGCTTGGCGACAATTCGCGCCATGTGCGATGCCTGCGTTCAAGGGATTCTATCGGCGCGTCCGAGCGGCTCGAGGCCGCTCTGATGGCCTCGTCGTCCGTCGGCGCGGCGGGCAGCCACGGGTCGGCCCGATCGACCGGCTTCGGCGTCACCCTGTTCGACCTCGCCTCCGATCTGCCTGCACCGGCACGCCACGGCCCGGAATCGGCGTTCGACGTCTGCCATGTCGGCGTCGTGCTGCGCTCGCTCATCTTCGTGCACGGCGTCATGGCCATCGGCATGGTCTTCGCGGCGACCGGCCCGGGCCACTGGATGGCGCTCACGGCCGCCGGGTCGAGCATCGCCCTGCCGGCCGTGCTCGCCTGGCTCATCGTCGTCTGCGCCCTGAAGCGGCCGCTCGGCAACGCACCGGTCGCGGCGCAATGGTCGGCACTGGCCGGCTTCGGCGCCTTGTCGGCCTACGCCGCCGCCCAGCTGATGGCGGCCTTGCTGCCCGACCCGTCGGCGGCCGGGCTCGGCGGGCTGGCCGGTCCCGGGCCGGCGCTCGCCGGCGCGGCGATGGCCGCGGCCATCTTCCAGTGGTTGCGCCTGCGCGCGAAGGCGACGCTGCCGGCCGAGACGACCGCGCGACTGGCCGAGCTGCAATCGCGGATCCGCCCGCACTTCCTCTTCAACACCCTCAACACGGCGTTGACGCTGGTCCGCCTCGACCCGACCAAGGCCGAGGGCGTGCTCGAGGATCTCGCCGAGCTGTTCCGCGTCGCCATCAGCGAGAGCGCCGAGTCGGTGTCGCTCGGCGAGGAGGTCGATCTCGCCCGCCGCTACCTCGACATCGAGCAGATCCGCTTCGGCAGCCGACTGCACGTGAACTGGGAGCTCGATCCGCAGGCTGCGTCGGCACGCGTGCCGCCGCTCCTGCTCCAGCCGCTGGTCGAGAACGCCGTTCGCCACGGCGTCGAGCCGTCGGCCGAAGGCGGCGTGATCCGTGTGCGCACCCGCGTCAAGCTCGGCCGCGCGGTCGTGTCCATTACCAACAGCGTGCCCAAGGAGCCCTCGCAGCCGGGTCACGGGATGGCCTTGCGCAACGTGCGCGAGCGCCTTCGCCTCATGCACGACGTCGCCGCGCAGTTCGAATCGCGCCGCGAGGAAGACGTCTACCGAGTCCAGATCGTCGTCCCGCTATGAGAAGAGTGCAACCATGAACCCACAGACTCCCCTGCAGAGCCTGCCCGTCCACCTCGGCCTCCCGCAGCCGCTGCGCGTGCTCGTCGTCGACGACGAGGAACTGGCGCGGATGCGCCTGAAGAGCCTCGTCGGCGAATGCACCGACCCGCACGTGACGGTGGTCGGCGAGGCCGCCAACGCGGCCCAGGCGCTGGTCTGGCTGGCAACCCGCCAATGCGACCTGATCCTGCTCGACGTGCAGATGCCCGGCCGCGACGGCACCCAGCTCGCCGCCGAGCTGCGCCTGCGCAACCCGGCGCCGGCGATCGTCTTCGTCACCGCGCACCCAGAGCATGCGCTGAAGGCCTTCGACCTCGAAGCCGTCGACTACCTCACCAAGCCGGTCAAGCGCGAGCGCCTGCAGGCGGCCTTGCGCCGCGTCTCGCAGCGCCTGGCGGGGACCCCGCCCCCCGCGGCGCTGCCGATGGAGGAGGAAGAGGGCCCGGTCATCATCGTCAGCGACCGTGGCCGCGTCATCCGCGTGCCGGTGTCGGACGTGCTGTACCTCAAGGCCGAGCTCAAGTACGTGACCTTGCGAACCGCAGAGCACACGCACGTGCTCGACGACTCGCTAGCCGACCTCGAGGAGCGCCTCGGCGAGCGGTTCCTGCGCGTGCATCGCAACGCGCTCGTCGCCCGTCGCGCCGTGCGTGCGCTCGAGCGCCGTGCCGTCGCCGGCGAGGCGGTCGAGGAAGGCTACGAAGGCTGGGGCGTCTGCGTCGCACCCGTCGGCGAATGGCTGGCCGTCTCGCGCCGCCAGGTCGCGTCGGTCCGCGAGGCGCTGATCGCGGCGCGCCAGTGACCGTCGCTTGACACGCGCAGAGGTCGGTTTCTTCCGGCGCACGCCTGAACCGGCCCGGACCGGCCGAAAATTGCAGCATGGAAGCGTCGTCGCCGGAACCGAGTGAGCCGGTCGCGGGCGCGCCTGCACCGGCCCCGTCGACCCCGGCCCGCAGGACGCCTCCGGTGCTCGTCGGGGCGCTTCTCGCGGTCGCGGCCCTCGGGCTGCTCGCGGTCGCTGCCCTCCGAACCGATAGCGACCCGGAGCTCGCCGATGCAGCCGCGCGCCCTCCCGTACACCGCGACCAAGACGGCGGGCGCGCGTTCTCGCGCGATGCCGGGCCGGCTTCCGCCGGCTTCGCCTGGCCGGGCCCCGACGTTTCCGCACCGGCCTTGCCTGCGGCCGCAGCCGATGTGTGCGGCGCCGGGCCGGGCGAGGCCGGCGCAGACGACGCCGATGCCTTCGCGCGCCATTTCGCCGAGGCGGGCCGGCGCGCGCGCGAGCGCCTGGCCAGCGTGCTCGCCGGCAGCGCCGACGACCGGCTGCGCGTCCTCGGCCTCGTCGTCCAGCGCGACGCGGCTGTCGCCGCCGCAGCCTTGCCGGCCGCGATCATGGGCGAGAGCTGCGGCCGCGACGCCGCATGTGCGCGCCGCGCGGCCGAGGCGCTGGCCGACGCGTCCCGTGTCGCCGCCGGGCCGAAGACCGACGCGATCGCGCGCATCGCCAGCGCCAGCCGCGAGCCGCTCGCCTACGCCATGGCGGTCGAAGCCTGCGCCGCAGGCATGGGCGCGCTGGCCCCGGCCTGCGGCCTCGTGTCCGCCGAGCAATGGGCGCGCCTCGACGCCGACAACGCCGTGCCCTGGCTGCACGTCGCCGCCGCGGCCGCGGCCCGGCGCGACGCCGCCGCGCTCGCCGACGCCTTGCATCGCGTCGCGCAGGCGCGCCGCAATCGCCTGCTCGGCGACCCGGTCCAGGAGCTGCTGAACGCGAGCCTGCCGGTCGAGGTCGGCGCGGCGGAGCGGGTCCAGGTGCTGCTGCAGGCAAGCTCGGCCATCGCTTCGGCGGCGGCGCTGCCCGACTACGCGCCGGCCCTCGACTTCTGCAGCCCTGCCGCCGTGCGCGACAGCAACCGGGCCCAGACCTGCGACGCGCTGGCCCTGCAGCTCACGAAGAACGCGGGCACGCTGCTCGACCTCGGCGTGGGCATCCGGCTGGCCGAGCAGATCGGCTGGCCGCAGGAACGCATCGACGAGTTGCGCCGTCGCCACGACGCCTATTCGAGGGTGCAGGTCGAGGCCGCGGCCGAGTCCGAGCCGCGGCGTTGCGAGGATCTCGCCCGCGTCGTCGAGCACGGGGTCCGCATCGCCCGGCTCGGCGAGATCGGGGCCTTGCGCGAGGCCGTCGCGCTCTCGGGCAAGTCGATCGATCGCCTCGCTGCCGAGGAGCGCGCAGCGCGTCCGGTGCGCGTCGCCGAGCGCGGCAGCCGCGGCCCCGACAGCAACTGATCAGCCGGTGTTGCGCAGGCCGGCCGCGAGGCCGTTGATCGAGATGTGGATGCCGCGCTGCACGCGCTCGGTTGTGCCGTTGCCGTCGCGGCGTGCCCGGTAACGCCGGATCAGCTCGACCTGCAGGTGGTTGAGCGGGTCGAGGTAGGGGAAGCGATGCTCGATCGACCGCGCCAGGGCGGGGTTCGAGGCGAGCCGGTCCTTCTCGCCGGTCACGAGCGTCAGCGCTGCGTCGGTGCGCTGCCACTCGGCCTCGATGCGGGCGAAGATGCGGCGGCCGAGCCGGCGGTCCTCGACCAGGTCGACATAGCGCGCGGCGATGCCGAGGTCGCTCTTGGCGATCACCATGTCGAGATTCGAGATCAGCGTCGCGAAGAAGGGCCAGCGCCGGGTCATCTGCTGCAGCAGCGCCAGCCGCTGGGTGCGTTCGCCTTCGGCGAGGAAGGCATCGACGGCCGAGCCGAAGCCGTACCAGCCGGGCAGGGCGACGCGGCACTGGCCCCAGCTGAAGCTCCAGGGAATGGCGCGCAGGTCCTCGATGGCCCGGCTCGGCTTGCGCGAGGCGGGCCGCGAGCCGATGTTGAGCTCGGCGATCTCGCGGATCGGCGTGGCGCTGAAGAAGTAGTCGTCGAAGCCCGGCGTCTCGTAGACGAGCTGGCGGTAGGCGGCCATGCTCGACTGGCTGAGGGCGCGGGCGGCGGCGTGGTAGCTCTTCGGCGCCTGCTTGGTCGGCTGCAGCAAGGTCGCCTCGAGCGTTGCCGCGACCAGGGTCTCGAGGTTGCGCCGGCCGATCTCGGGCTGCGCGTACTTCGAGGCGATGACCTCGCCCTGCTCGGTGAGGCGGATCTGGCCGTTCACCGTGCCCGGCGGCTGCGCCAGGATCGCCTCGTAGCTCGGGCCGCCGCCGCGGCCGACGGTGCCGCCGCGGCCATGGAACAGCCGCAGCGTGATGCCGGGTTGGCCGCCTGCCTGGCTGCGCAACGGGCCAAACAGCGACACCAGCGCCAGCTCGGCGCGGTACAGCTCCCAGTTGCTGGTGAAGAAGCCGCCGTCCTTGTTGCTGTCGCTGTAGCCCAGCATGATGTCTTGCTCGCCGCCTGAGCGTTGCACCAGCTCGGTGATGCCGGGCAGGGCGTAGAACTCGCGCATGATCGGCTCGGCCTGGCGCAAGTCACCAATGGTCTCGAACAGTGGCACCACGATCAGCGCATTGACCGCGCCGCCGTCCAGCGTGCCGCCGTTCGGTCCGGCCAGCAAGCCGCACTCTTTCTGCAGCAGCAGCACCTCGAGCAGGTCGCTCACGCTCTCGGTGTGGCTGATGATGCAGTGGCGCAGCGCGTCGCGGCCATAGCGGGCCAGCATCAGCCTGGCGGCCTCGAAGATCGCCAGCTCGCCTTGCGCCAGATCGCTGTAGGCCGCGCCGTGCACCCGCAGCGGCCGGGCGTCGTTGAGCAGGCCCATCAGCAGCGTGCGCTTGGCAGCTTCGTCCAGTGCGCTGTAGTCGTCGTGCAGCCGCGCCTCGCGCAACAGCTCGGCCACCACCGCCTCGTGTTTGTCGCTGCTCTGGCGCAACTCCACCGTGGCCAGGTGGAAGCCGAACACCTGCACCGCACGCTTCAGCGGCGCCAGGCGCGGCGCCACCAGGGCCTGGGCGTGGTGGCTTTGCAGGCTGGCCTCGATCACGCCCAGGTCAGCCAGAAACTGCGCCGGGCTGGTGTAGGCGTTCTGTGGCAACACCGCATGGCGCAGCGCCTCGGTGCCGGTCAGGTCATGCAGGGTGGCGGCCAGGCGGGCGTACATGCCCACCAGCGCGCGGCGGTAGGGCTCGTCCTCGCGGTGCGGGTTCTTGTCGGGTGAGG
>NZ_JANODC010000106.1:0-4067 GCF_031412495.1 Rhizobacter sp.
CGCAGCGGCCCCGGCCGTGGGGGCTCGGCCGCGGCGGCGGGTTAGACGCCGCACCGGGGGGCCACGTCGATCGGATCGGCGGCGGGGCCGGCGTCGTCCCGCGCGGCCGCCCAGCGGCCGCCGATCCAGCCGGCCAGCACATCGCCCGTGCCGGCGCTGGCGAGCGCGGCGTTTCCGGTCGCGGCGATGCGCGCGGCCTCGCCCGGCGCGGCGATGACGGTGCCGGAGCCCTTGAGGACGACGACGGCCGCGTACCTTTCGGCGATGGCACCGGCTGCGGCGAGGCGATCGGCCTGCACCTCGGCAGTCGTGCGGCCCAGCAGGCGCGCCGCCTCGAGCGGGTGCGGCGTGAGCACGGTGGCCAGGCCGCGGCCGCGGCGTGCCACGACCAGGCTCGCCAGCGCGCTGTCGCTGGCCAGCGCGGTGAGCGCATCGGCATCGAGCACCAGGCGGGGCACGGCCGAGAGCAGGCGCGGCAGGGCCGCCCGGACCGCGTCGCCGCCGCCGCAACCGCACACGACCGTGCCGCCGGCCAGCACGTCGACCGGCCCCTGCCACCAGCCGGTGCGAAACATGAGCTCGGGCCGCGACGGATCGAGGTGCGCGGTCGCAACGCCGGCGTCGAGGACGTCGACGAAGACGCGCCCGGCACCGGCCGCGTGCGCGGCTCGCCCTGCCAGCCACGCCGCCCCCGTCATGCCGGCGCTGCCGCCGACGACCGCGACGTCGCCGTAGCTGCCCTTGTGCCCGGAGTGGCGACGCGGGCGCTGCCGGCAGGCAGGATCGGCGGTGCCGCACAGCCAGGCCTGGGCGGCCTCGCCATCGGTATCGACGTCGAGACCCGCGAGCCAGATCCTGCCAGCGTGGTCGCGACCGGAGGCCGTGAAGAGACCCGGCTTGAGCGTGAGCATCGTGAGCGTGTCGTGCGCGTGCACGCATGCCGGGCCGATGGGCTGGCCGCGGTCGGGGTCGAGCCCGGAAGGGGTGTCGAGCGCGAGGACGCGCACGCCGCGCGCGGCGTGCGCATCGACGGCCTCGATCGCGGCGCGCATCGAGCCGGTGGCTGGGCGCGAGGCACCGATGCCGAGCAGGGCGTCGATGACCATCCCGGGCGGTGCGTCCTCGTCGCCCGCCGGGGATCCGGTGAACGGCTGCACGGCCACGCCGGCCCGGGCGGCGCGCGCGAGCGCCTCGGCGACCAGCGGCGCAGGCTCGGCGGCGGCAGCGACGAGCCGCACCGAGACGCGCTTGCCGAACTCGCACAGCCGCGTCGCCGCCTCGATGCCGTCGCCGCCGTTGTGGCCCGGTCCGGCGTACACCCGCACGTGTTTAGCATGGGGCGCGAGCGCAAGGGCCAACTGCGCCGCGGCCTCGCCGGCCCGCGCCATCAGGGCGAAGGACGGCAGGCCGGCAGCCGCGCCGACCTCGATCCGGCGCGTCGCCGCGACGTCGAAGAGGCGGCGTCGGCCGATGCCGGGGTGGATGCGCTCGACGCGGCTCATCGTCTCAGCCGTTCGATGCCCAGCCCGTCGATCTCGATCGGCGTCCGCCGCCCGGCGATGGCATCGGCGAGCAGGCGCGCCGAGCCGCACGACAGGGCCCAGCCGCTGCCGCCGTGCCCGAGGTTCAGCCACACGCCCTCGGCGCCGCTCGCACCCAGCACCGGTGGGCCGTCCGGGAGCATCGGCCGGGCGCCTTTCCAGCGCTGCGCGGCATCGCGGCGGGTGATGCCCGGGAACCAGTCGTCGAGCACCTTGTCGAGGGTCACGAAGGCGCGGTCCTTCCGCGCGCCGTTCGCAGCCCCGATCTCGGCACCGCCGGCGACGCGGACCCGGTTGCCCAGGCGGCTGATCGCGACCTTGTAGCGCTCGTCCATCAGCGCGGCGCGCGGCTCGAGGTGCAGGTGCTGGTCGTCGTGGCGCAGCGGCGCGGTCACGGAATAGCCGTGCACCGCGAGCAAGGGCAGCCGGATCCCGATGTCGCGGAGCAGGGCCCGCGACGCCACGGCGGCGCAGACGATGACGGCGTCGAACTCCTCCTCGCAGGCGCCACCCTCCGCGTTCGCCGTCGATGGAAAGCCCGCCGTCGAGGCCGGCCCGGCAGGCGCGGCCGAGACCGCCGCCTCGTTCGGGTCGGGCGGCGTCGGCGCGACCTGCAGACGCGGCCGGGCCCCCGGTGCAATCCGCGCGACCCGCATGTTGAAGCGGAAGCGGACGCCCGCGCGCTCGGCTTCGCGTCGCAACAGGTGGGCGAACTCGCGGCAATTGCCGACCTCGTCGTCCTTCGAATAGACGCCGGCATGGAGCGGCATGCCCGGGTTCAGCCCGGGTTCGATGCGGCGGCACGCGGCGGCATCGATCACCTCGGGCGCAGCGCCGAGCTCGGTGAGGGCGCGGATGCCCGGTTCGGCGAGGGCGAGGTCCCGCGCCGTCCGCAGCAGCACGAGGAAGCCCTGCGCCCGCTCGAAGTCGAGGTGCAGGCCCCGGGTCAGCTCGCGGAGCCGGTCGCGGCTGAAGTCGGCCAGCCGGTGCATGCGGGCCCGATTGGCGCGGTAGACGGTCGGCCTGCACGCCCGCCACCAGCGCCACAGCCAGAGCAACGTCGATGGGTCGAGTCGAGCGCCGACCCGCACCGGCGCGTGCGTCGACAGCAGGTGCGCGAGCACCTTGCCCGGCATGCCGGGAGCGGCCCAAGGCGCGACATAGCCCGGGGCCACGAGCCCGGCGTTGGCGAAGCTCGCTTCGGCGGCGACCGTGCTTCGCTGCTCGAAGACGGTGACTTCGTGGCCGTCGATCCCGAGCTCGTAGGCCGTCGTCACGCCGATCACGCCGGCACCGATGACGGCCACGCGCATGCTAGGTGCGGCTGCGCAGGACGGCTTCGATGGCGAGGCTGGCCGACAGCACGGTGTCGTCGCTCAGGGGCGTGCTCCAGACCATCATGCCGACCGGGAACTCGTCGGCGCCATGGCAGGGCAGGCTGAGGGCGCATCCGTCCAGCAGGTTGACCACGCTCGGGTTGCGCAGGAGCTGGGCATTGACAGCGAAGAAGCGCTCGTCGCTGGAGAGCAGGGGGCCGATCTCGGGCGCCACGATCGGCACCGTCGGCGAGAGCAGGGCGTCGATGCCGTGCAGCGCGGCCTCCATGCGTGCGATCCAGGCCCGTCGGGCCGCCACGAGATCGATGTAATCGGCGGCGCTCATCGTCTCGCCGCGGCGGATGCGCCGGGCCACGCGCGGGTCGTACTCGCCTTCCCGGTCGGCCAGCCAGCGTCGATGGAAGGCCCAGGCCTCGACCGGCGCGAAGCCGCCGCCGGCCGTGATCGCCGCGACCTCGCCGAGGAGGGGCAGGTCGATCGACTCAATCCTTGCGCCAGCCCGGCTCAAGGCGGCCAAGCTGCGGTCGAAGGCGCCGGCGACGACAGGATCGAGGCCATCGAGCATCAGTGTGCGCGGCACGGCCAGGCGCCACTCGCGGAGTTCCCGGCGCTCGATCGGGACTTTGCGCTCGGCCAGGATCTCATGCAGGAGGACCGCGTCGCGGACAGATCTCGTGATCGCCGAGACCGTGTCGAGCGTGCTTGACAGCGGCACCGAGCCTTCGGCCGGCACCCGCCGCGCCGTGTTCTTGAACCCGACCAGTCCCTGCAAGGCGGCGGGGATGCGGATGGACCCGCCGGTGTCCGAGCCGAGCGCCGCCCAGCCGGCGCCGACGGCCACCGACACGGCACCGCCGGAGGTCGAGCCGCCTGGAATGCGCGGCGCCGGGTCGAGCCGGGCCGTGCCGGCGTTCGCGGGCGTGCCGTGGTGCGGGTTGATGCCGACGCCGGAAAAGGCGAACTCGGACATGTTGGTCCGGCCGAGCAGGCCGGCGCCGGCTCGCCGCAGCCGCTGCACGGCGAGCGCGTCCTGCACGGCCGGCGCCGCCGAGGCCAAGACCCTGGATCCGGCCGCAGTGACCTCGCCGGCGACGTCGAAGAGATCCTTGATCGAGACCGCCAGCCCGGCCAGCGGCCCCGGGTCGGCGCGGCTCGCCACCAGCCGGTCGGCGAGCGCGGCGGCCTCGCG
>NZ_JANODC010000107.1:0-21723 GCF_031412495.1 Rhizobacter sp.
CGCGGCGTTGCGCGCACCGGCCGCGAAGGCACGCGCCTGATGGTGCGCCCGCTGGCCGAGCTGCGGCCCGAGCGTCGGGTCGGCGTGCGCGAGCTGTTCGGCATCGACAGCGACCTCGTCGTCCCGGCCTTCGCCGAGCGCGACGAGCATGTGCCCGACGTCGACTCCGCCTACCGCTTCAACCGCGACGTCACCCTGGCCCTCCTCGCAGGCTTCGCGCAGAACCGCCGCGTCCTGGTCCAGGGCCTGCACGGCAGCGGCAAGTCGACGCATGTCGAGCAGGTCGCGGCGCGCCTGAACTGGCCCTGCGTGCGCGTCAACCTCGACGGCCACCTGAGCCGGCTCGACCTCATCGGCCGCGACGCCATCGTGCTGCGCGACGGACTGCAGGTCACCGAGTTCCAGGAAGGCATCCTGCCGTGGTCGCTGCAGCGCCCGGTGGCGCTCGTCTTCGACGAGTACGACGCCGGCCGCCCCGACGTGATGTTCGTGCTGCAGCGCGTCCTAGAGGAAGGCGGCAAGCTGACCCTCATGGACCAGAGCCGCGTCCTCACGCCGCACCCGTTCTTCCGCCTCTTCGCTACCGCCAACACGATCGGCCTGGGCAACCTGAACGGCCTGTACCACGGCGCGCAGCGCCTCAACCACGCGCAGATCGACCGCTGGAACATCGTCGCCGCGCTGAACTACCTGCCGGCCGACGAAGAGATCGCGATCGTGCAGGCGCGCGTGCCGGCCTTGGCCGACGCCGCCGGGCACGAGCTGGCCGGCCGCATGGTCGCGGTCGCGGCGCTCACGCGCAAGGGCTTCGCCGCGGGCGACCTGTCGACGCTGATGTCGCCTCGCACCGTCATCGCCTGGGCCGAGAACCTCGGCATCTTCAGGGACTTCGACCTGGCGTTTCGCCTGTCGTTCGTCAACAAGTGCGACGATGCCGAGCGGCCCATCGTGGCGGAGTACTTCCAGCGCTGCTTCGACCGCGAGCTCGACCTGCCGAGGACCCCATGACTGCCGTGACCCGTTCCGCCTCTTGCGACCGCTCCGACGACGCCTCCGACCGCCGCGAGCCAGCGACGCCGTCGCGCCGCAGGGCCCTGGCCTGGGCCGCGGCCGGGCTCGTTCCGCTCGGCTGGACGGGCCTGGTTCAGGCGCAGGCCTACCCGGCCAAGCCGCTCAACATGATCATCGCCTTCCCGCCCGCCGGCGCCACCGACATCCTGGCCCGCGCCATCGCGCAGCGCCTCGGCGCGCGGCTCGGCCAGCAGGTCAACGTCGAGAACCGTCCCGGCGCGGGCGGCGTGATCGGCGTCGAGGCGGGGGCCAAGGCCACGGCCGACGGCTACAACCTGTTCCTCTCGGCCCTCACCAACCAGGTGATCGCCGGCCACCTGTACGGAACGACGCGCGGCGACATCGGCCGCGACTTCGAGCCGGTCTCGCTGCTCGCCAACGCGCCGCACGTGCTCAACGTCCATCCCTCGGTGCCGGCCAAGAACCTGGCCGAGTTCGTCGCCTGGCTGAAGGCGAACGACGGCAAGGTGAACTACGCGTCGCAGGGCAACGGCACGCTGTCGCACCTCGAGTCCGAGATGCTGCTGCAGCGGATCGGCGCCACCGCCGTGCACGTGCCGTACAAGGGCAGCTCGCAGGCGCTGCCCGACCTGCTCGCCGGCAGCGTCTCGTTCATGTTCGACAGCATCGCCGCGTCGATGGTCCACGTGAAGGCGGGCAAGCTCCGCTCGCTCGCCGTCGCGGCGAGCCAGCGCGTGCCGGCGATCCCCGACCTCCCCACGGTCGCCGAAGGCGGCGTCGCCGGCTACGACGCGGACAACTGGTTCGGCCTGTTCGTGCCCAAGGGAACGCCGGCCGCGGCCACCGCCCGCCTCAACGAGGAGATGGTGAAGGTGCTCGCCGATCCCGAGCTCGGCGCGCTCCTCGTCCAGCAGGGCTACGTCGTCGCCTACGGGCCGGCGCGCCGCCTTTCCGAGGTGACCGCGGCCGAGATCCAGAAGTGGGGCGCCGTCGTCAAGGCTGCCAACATCAAGATCTGAGCACGGGCATCGAAGCATGAACGGCCACTATTCGCACCGCTCCGGCCGCCAGCCGGTCCTCGCCCGCAACGTCGTCGCGACCTCGCAGCCGCTCGCCTCGCAGGCCGGCGCCGGCGCCTTCGCGCGCGGCGGCAACGCCGTCGACGCCGCGCTCGCGGCGGCGATCACGCTCACCGTCGTCGAGCCGACGATGAACGGCATCGGCGGCGACGCCTTCGCCCTGGTCTGGGAAAACGGCTCGCTGCAAGGCCTGAACGCGTCCGGCAGGGCACCGGCGGCCTGGACCCCGAAGCGCTTCGCCGGCCAGGCGCAGATGCCGACGCTCGGCTGGGACAGCGTCACCGTGCCCGGCGCGGTGTCGGCGTGGGTGGCGCTTTCGGAGCGCTACGGCAAGCTGCCCTTCGCGGACCTCTTCGCCGACGCGATCCGCCATGCGCGCGACGGCTTCCCGGTCAGCCCGGTCATCGCCCGGCAGTGGTTCGACCAGTCGAAGCAGCTGCACGACCAGCCCGGCTTCGAGGCCTTCATGCCGAACGGCCGCACGCCGCGCGCCGGCGAGCTGTGGCGCTTCGCCGACCAGGCGCGCACGCTCGAGGACATCGCCCGCACGCGGGGCGCCAGCTTCTACGAAGGGCGGCTGGCCGAGGCCATGGTCCGCTTCTCCGGCACGCACGGCGGCGCTCTGTCCGCCGCGGACCTGCGCGAGCACCGCTGCGACTGGGTCGAGCCGATCGAGGTCGGCTTTCGCAGCCACACGGTGCACGAGATTCCGCCGAACGGGCAAGGCATCGCCGCCCTGATGGCGCTCGGCCTGCTCGAGGAGCTGCCCTACGCCGACACGGCACCGGGAAGCGCGGCACGCATGCACCTCGAGATCGAGGCCATGCGCATGGCCTTCGCCGACCTGCACGCGCACGTCGCCGACCCGGCGCACATGCGCGCCACGCCTGCGCAGCTGCTCGACCGTGGCTACCTGCGCCAGCGCGCGAAGGGCATCGATCCGCAGCGCGCCGGCACGCACGGCGCCGGGCAGCCGGCATCGGGCGGCACCGTCTACCTGTGCACGGCCGACGCGGAGGGGCGGATGGTTTCGTACATCCAGTCCAACTACAAGGGCTTCGGATCGGGCGTCGTCGTCCCCGGGACCGGCATCGCGATGCACAACCGCGGCTTCGGCTTCGTCACCACGCCCGGCCACCCGAACGAGGTCGGCGGCGGCAAGCGGCCGCTGCACAGCATCATTCCCGCGTTCATGACGAAGGCCGGCAAACCGGCGATGGCCTTCGGCGTGATGGGCGGCAACATGCAGGCGCAGGGACACGCCCAGATGGTCCTGCGCCGCGTCGTCGAGGGCCTCGATCCGCAGGCCTGCGCCGACGCGCCGCGCTGGCGCATCGACGACACCGGCGCCCTGATCGTCGAGCCCGCGGTTCCGGCGTCGGTCGTCGACGGACTCGTCGCGATGGGGCACCGGCCGCGCGTCATGCCGACGGACAACCTCGACTTCGGCAGCGCCCAGATCGCGGTGCGCCTCGACGCCGACCTGGTCGGCGGCGACGAACCGGTCTACGCCGCGGGCTCCGACCACCGCCGCGACGGCCAGGCCGTCGGCAGGTGACCTCGGGCGGCGCCTCGGGTCCGTTCGCGGATCCGGCCGCTCGCGCCGGTCCGGTGGACGCGCCGGGCGCCTCGGTCCAGGCCCGCGCCCGGCGCCAGCAGCAGGTCGAGGAGCTCTGCGCCGCATCGATCCGCGCCGTCGCCGGCGAGGCCGACCTGCACTTCCGCGGCCGGCGCCTGCACCGCGGCCGGCGCGCCCTGCCGCTCTACGCGCCGCACCTGCACCCCGACCTCGAGCGCGACGACTTCGCCTCGTTCCGCGGCGCCGCCGACGGCCTGGCCCTGCGCCTGTCCCTCTCCGACGCCGCCCTGCATGCGGCGCTGGCGCCGGCCGACGCGGTCGAACGATCGATCTTCGACCTGCTCGAGCAGTACCGCGTCGAGGCGCTCGTGCCACCGGCGTGGCCGGGCGTCCGGCGCAACCTGCGCCATCGCCACGAGGCCTGGTCGGCCGGCTACCACCGGGCCGGCCTCGCCGACACCGCGCGCGGCCTGCTCGTCTACACCGTGGCGCAGGTCTGCCGCGCCCGCGTCACCGGCGATCCGGTGCTCGAGGACACCGAGGACCTGCTGGAAGCGACGCGCGCCGCGCTCGCGCCCGCGCTCGGCCAGGGCCTGGCCGGGCTGCGCCGCGAGCGCGCCGACCAGGCCGCCTACGCGCAGCACGCCCTGGTGATCGCCCGGCTGATCGGCGCCATGCTGAAGGCGGAGGGCGCCGAGCCGGGCCAGGACCCGGACGGGCGCGACGCCGACCTCGACGCGGCGCGCTCGGTGTTCGGCCTCATCCTCGAACACGAGGGCGACGCCAACGAGCGCTTCGCGATCGCCGTCTCCGGCACCAGCCGCGTCCTCGGCGAGGCCGCCGCCGGCTACCGCGTCTTCACCACGGCCTATGACCGCGAGCACATGGCCACGACGCTGGCCCGTCGCGCCGTGCTCGATGAGTACCGGGAGCGCCTCGACCGTCGCATCGCCGAGCGCGGCATCCACGGGACCCGGCTCGCGCGCGAACTGCGCGCCCTGCTGGCCGTGCCCGCGGTGGACGGCTGGGACGACGGCAAGGAGGAAGGCCGCATCGACGGCCGCCGCCTCGCCCGGCTCGTCGCCTCGCCGACCGAGCGGCGGCTCTTCCGCAGCGAGCGCGTCGAGCCGGTCGCCGACTGCGCCCTCGCCTTCCTCGTCGACTGCTCGGGCTCGATGAAGGCGCACATCGACGACGTCGCGGTGCTGCTCGACGTCTTCGCGCGCGCGCTCGAGCAGGCCGGCGCCGCCGGCGAGATCCTCGGCTTCACGACCGAGGCCTGGAACGGCGGCCGGGCCCAGCGCGACTGGGTCCGCGCCGGCCGGCCGGCGGCGCCGGGCCGCCTCAACGAGCGCAGCCACATCGTCTTCAAGCCGTTCGAGCTCGGCTGGCGGCGGGCCCGCCCGGGCATCGCCGCGCTGCTCAAGGCCGACCTGTTCCGCGAGGGCATCGACGGCGAAGCGGTCGAGTGGGCCTGCGCCCGGCTGCTGGCGCGGCCGGAATCGCGCCGCATCCTCGTCGTCGTCTCCGACGGCTCGCCGATGGACAGCGCCACGGCGCTGGCCAACGACGCGCACTACCTCGACCAGCACCTGGGCGAGGTCGTGCGCCGGCACGAGCAGCAGGGCCGGATCGAGATCTGCGCCATCGGCGTCGGCCTCGATCTCAGCGCCTGGTACGGCCGCAGCCTGGTGCTCGACCTCGCCGGCGGCGCCGGCAACGCGGCCTGCCGCGAGGTCCTGGACATGCTGGCCGGCCGGCACCGGCGCTAGAGCCTGCGTAGGCAGCGGCCGGTCACCGGCCGAGCGGTCAGAATGGATCGCATGCGAGCCGTCTTCGTCGACGCCACCCCCGCCCTCGAGAGCGTCGCGCGGGAGCTTCACGAGCCCGCCGATGCCAGGCTGGCCATCGCCTTCGGTCGCGCCGACATCCGGCCCGAGGAACTGCCCGAGGCGCTCGGCGGCGCCCAGATCGCGGTCATCGACCACACCGCGCTGCCGCTCGACATCGCGCGACGCTGCACCGGGCTGCGCCACGTCGTCTTCCTCGGCACCGGCGCGCGCAGCTACATGGATCCGGAAGCGCTCGCCGGCCTCGGCATCGGCGTGCACGTCATCAAGGGCTACGGCGACACCGCCGTCGCCGAGTGCGCGATGGGGCTCCTCTTCGCTGCGGCCAAGGGGGTGGCGCGCATGGACGGCGCGATGCGCGCCGGCCGATGGCTGCGCACCGAAGGCGTCCAGCTCACCGGCAAGACGCTCGGGTTGATCGGCTTCGGCGGCATCGGCGCCGAGATGGCGCGGCTCGCCAACGGCATCGGCATGAAGGTGCTGGCTTGGAACCGGACGGCGCGCGCCTGCGCCGGCGTCGAGTTCGTCGCCGTCGGGCGGCTCCTCGCCGAGAGCGACGCGGTCTCGCTGCACCTGCTGCTCGACGCGCAGACGCGCGGCTTCCTGTCGCGGGAGCGCATCGCCTCGATGCGGCCGGGCGCGCTCCTCGTCAACACGGCGCGCGGCGCCCTCGTCGACGAGGCGGCGATGGTCGAGGCGCTGCGCTCCGGCCGGATCAGCCACGCCGGTCTCGACGTCTTCGAGATCGAGCCGCTGCCGCCCGGCCATGTGCTGACGACGCTGGACAACGTCACCCTGTCCGCGCACTCGGCATTTCGCACGCCCGAGGCGAACACGAACCTGGTCGCCGCGGCGTTCGGGCACTGCCGGCGCATCGTCGCGCAGGAACACTGACGGGCGCGCAACCGACCCGCGGCGCGAAGGAAACAGCCCATGTCGAACCAGTACGCAGGCCTGCGCCGCGCGATGGCCAGGGAAAAAGGCGCCGCACCGCGCTGCGCGGAGAGGCTGCTGGCGATGCGGGAAAGGCTCGCGCCGCTGCGCAAGCGCCGCAGCGACTCGTCGCTGCTCCTGGCGACCTGGAACATCCGCGACTTCGACTCGAACAGGTTCGGCTTCGGGCCGCGCCGCCCCGAGACCTTCTACTACCTCGCGGAGATGATCGCCTGCTTCGACCTCGTCGCGCTGCAGGAGGTGAGCCGCGACCTGCGCGCGCTAGAGACGCTGATGCGCATCCTCGGCCGCGAGTGGGACTGGATCGCCACCGACACCACCGAAGGCTCCGGCGGCAACGGCGAGCGTATGGCCTTCATCTACAACACCGAGAAGGTCTGGTTCCGCAGGATCGCCGGCGAGATCGTCCTGCCCGAGGGCCAGCTCGTCGTGTCTCCGAAGAGCGTCAAGCCGCCCAAGTACCAGCCGAAGCCCGACGGCGGACCCACCGCGACGGCCGCGCCGTTGCCGGCCAGCCCCGCCGAGGCGAAGCAGCAGTTTGCGCGCAGTCCGTTCCTCGTCGCCTTCCAGTCCGGCTGGTTCCGCTTCAGCCTGTGCACCGTCCACATCTACTACGGGGCGGCGTCGGGCGCGGCGCTGAAGCGGCGCATCGCCGAGATCGAGAGGCTGGTCCACTTCTTCGCCGACCGGCAGGACAACGCGAGCCAGCAGGAAAAGGACAGCAGCGGCGAAGTCGAGAACTACATCCTGCTCGGCGACTTCAACGTCGTGAGCCCGGAGCACAGGACGATGGCGGCGCTGAAGAGCGAGGGCTTCACCGTGCCGGCGGCGATCGACGGACGCACGGTCCGCCGCGACGGTTCGCACTTCTACGACCAGATCGCCGTGCGGGTGAAGGACAAGCGCTTCAAGGTCGTCGGCGGCGGCATGGTCGACCTGTTCGCCGACGTGTTCCGCGACAACGCCGAGGACCGGGCCATCTACGCTGGCCACGTGCCGAAGAAGGACCCCGAGCAGGGCACGGCGGGCAAGGCCACGACGCCGGAGGCGCTCTACCTGAAGTGGCGGACCTGGCAGATGTCCGACCACTCGCCGCTCTGGATCGAGATCGAGACCGACTTCGCCGACAGCTACCTGGGCGAGATGGTCGCCGCCGGCTGAGCCGGCTCCGTGCGTCGGCCGCGCACGGCGCCGGGTCGTCGCGCTGCCGGCCGAGCTCGGCCGGACCGAGGCCGGTGAGGGCCTCGTCGCACGCCGACGCGAGGCCGCCGGCCGCGCGGACGCGCTCGGCGGCCCCGGCAAGGTAGCCCGGCGGCATCTCGACGATGCCGCCGTAGCCCTGCGTCGGCTCGACGATCATCGCCGCCGGCTCGCCCGAGGTGCCGCTGCCGATGGCGCGCGTCAGCTCGGCGAGGTAAGGGGCGGCCTCGGCGCCGAAGGGGTCGCGGTAGGGATGCAGCGCGATGACGTCGACGAAGCCCGGCGCCGGCGGCAGCGGCTGCCGCGCGGCGCCGATCCCGGTCGCCGCCATCGCCGTGAAGTGCATGCCGTGGTACGCGTCGCGCAGCGTCAGCACCTCGAAGCGGCCGAGCGGCAGGAGCTCGCTAACGGGCGGCGCGCCCCGATGCGGTGAACCGGATCCGGCTTCATGCGACGGGCTAGCGCTGCGGCATGTCCGCGGCGCCGTAACCGAGGCTGACCGTCGCGTCGGCAGGGGATCGCCGGCATGCTCTCGTTCCAGGCCTCCCAGTCGGCGCATCGACGCCAGCCGCGCCGGCTCGCGCCGCGCCAGGTTGGCGCGCTCGCGTTCGTCGGCGCAGAGGTCGAAGAGATAGTCGAACGGGTGCGCCGCGTCGAAGAGGACCCCGCGCAGCGAGACGCCGTCGAGCGGGTAGGCGGGGTCGGGCTCGGCGGACAGCGGCGGCCCGGGGACGCCGGCTCGGGTGGAGTACCGTTGACACGCCGGACCGCCACGCCTAAAGTTCCACATGCTCGAACTCTGTTCCTAATACTGGAACGACCACCGCCGCTCGATGGACTCCACTCTCGCCAAGGGCCTCGACGTGCTCGAGTGGCTGGCCCGCGAACAACGCGACTGTCGCGTCGTCGACGTCTCTCGTGCCTTCGGCATCGCCCGCAGCAACGCGCACCGGACGCTGCAGACGCTCGTCGAGCGCGGCTGGGCGGAGCAGGACGCCGCCTCCAGCGCCTACCGGCCGAGCCTGCGCCTGTTCGAGCTGGGCGCCCTGGTCGGCGCGGCCAGCAACGCGACGACGATCGTCCGGCCGCTGCTGGCCCGGCTCTCGGTCGACACCGGCGAGACGATCCACCTGGCCACGCTCGACGGCGCCGAGATCGTCTACCTCGACAAGTTCGACAGCCCGTTGCCCGTGGCCGCCTACTCGCGCATCGGCGGCCGCGCGCCGGCAGCCTGCGTGGCATCGGGCAAGGCCCTGCTCGCAGCCGCCCGCCTCGACCGCGTCGCGCTCGAATCGCGCCTCGGCAAGCTCGAAGCGCACACGCCGAACAGCATCGTCCACTTCGACGTGCTCGCTGCCGAGCTCGAGCGCACGCAGCTGCGCGGCTATGCCGAGAACCGCGAGGAATGGCGGCTCGGCGTCTGCGGCCTCGGCGCGCCGCTCTTCAACGCCCGCGGCGAGCCGGTCCTCGCGGTGGGCATGAGCGTGCCGTCGATCCGCTTCGGCCGGGCCCAGGCCAGGGCCCTGGCCGACAAGCTCCTCGCCTGCGCCGGAGACGCCAGTACCCGCCTCGGCTTTCGCACCGGCGGAAGCGTTCCCTTGCAGCCTCGAACAACGACCCGGAGACAACGATGACCCTTCTCTCTTCCCGCCGCGCCGCCCTGCTGGCGCTCGCCGGCGCCTGCCTCGCGCCCCTGGCCGTGCAGGCGCAGGCCGCCTACCCCGACAAGCCGATCCGCTTCATCGTCCCCTACCCGCCCGGCGGCGGCACCGACGTCATCGCCCGCATCGTCCAGGAGAAATTCCAGCAGACGCTCGGCCAGCCGATCGTCATCGAAAACCGCGGCGGCGCCGCCGGCTCGCTGGGCAGCGACCTCGCCGCAAAGGCGGCGCCCGACGGCTACACCGTTCTCTTCACGCTCAGTTCGCACACCATCAACCCGGCGATCTATCCGAAGCTGCCGTTCAACACCGTCAAGGACTTCGAGCCGATCGGCACCGTCGCCTCGCTGCCGCAGATCCTGGTCGCCAACCTGCAGTTCCCGGCCAACAACGTGGCGGAGCTGACGGCGATCGCCAGGGCCAAGCCGGGCACCCTCTCGTTCGCGTCCGTGGGCAATGGCTCGCCGGGCCACCTTGCCGGCGAGCTCTACAAGCTGCGCACCGGCACCCAGCTCACCCACGTGCCGTACCGCGGCGGCGGCCCGGCCGTTACCGACGTCATGGGCGGCCAGGTGCCGCTGCTCTGGGTCTCGATCCCGGCGGCGGCGCAGTTCGTCAAGACCGGCAAGCTGAAGGCGCTGGCCGTGTCGACGACCAAGCGCAGCGCCGCCTTCCCCGACGTGCCGACGATGCAGGAGGCCGGCGTGGCCGACTTCGAGGTCGACTCCTGGTACGCCATGTTCGTGCCGGCGAAGACGCCGAAGCCGATCATCGAGAAGCTCAACAAGGCGCTCAACACCGTCGTCCAGCAGCCCGACATCAAGGAGAAGCTTCTCGCCCAGGGCAGCGAAGGCGTCGGCGGCACGCCCGAGGCGCTCGGCAAGACGGTCGACGCGGAGCTCGCGCGCTGGGGCAAGCTCGTCAAGGACGCCAACATCAAGCCGGAGTAGCCATGGACGCCGACCCCGCCGTCGCCCGCCTCGTCGCCCGCGCCCGCGCGGCGCAACGGTCCTTCGAGCGCTGGCCGCAGGAGCGCGTCGACGCGGCGGTCGCGGCGGCCGGCTGGGCCATCGTCGAGCCTGGCCGCAACCGGGCGCTCGCCGAGCTCGCGGTCGAGGCGACCGGCATCGGCAACGTCGAGGACAAGGTCCGCAAGAACCAGCGCAAGACCTTCGGCCTGCTGCGCGACCTGCACGGCGCGAAGTCGGTCGGCGTCATCGCCGAGGACGCAGCCAGGGGCATCGTCGAAATCGCCCGCCCGGTCGGCGTGGTCTGCGCCATCACGCCGTCGACCAACCCGGCGGCGACGCCGGCCAACAAGATCATCAACGCGCTGAAGGGCCGCAACGCCGTCGTCGTCGCGCCGTCTCCGAAGGGCTGGAGCACCTGCGCGCGGCTGGTCGAGTTCATCGACGCGCAGCTGGCCCGGGTCGGCGCGCCGGAGGGACTCGTCCAGCTGCTGCCGGCGCCCGTCACCAAGCAGTCGACGGCCGAACTGATGCGCCTCTCGGACCTCGTCGTCGCCACCGGCTCGCAAGCCAACGTGCGCGCCGCCTACGCCAGCGGCACGCCGGCGTTCGGCGTCGGCGCCGGCAACGTCGCCGGCATCGTCGACGAGACCGCCGACGTGAGTGCGGCGGCCGAGCGCATCCTGCGCTCGAAGAGCTTCGACAACGCGACCAGCTGCTCGTCGGAGAACAGCCTGGTGGTGGTGGAATCCGTCCGCGCGGCGCTGATCGCGGCCCTCGAGTCGGGCGGCGCGGTGCTGCTCGATGGCGGGCGCAAGGATGCGCTCGCCGGCTTGATGTGGCACGACGGCAAGCTTTCGCCCGCCGTGATCGGCCAGAGCGCGGCGGAGATCGCCCGCCGTGCCGCCGCGATCGACCCGGGCGCGCGCAACGCCTGGGCCGCGATCGCCGAGCGGCAGCCGCGCGTCCTCCTCGTCGACGAGAGCGGGGTCGGCGACGAGCATCCGTACTCGGGCGAGAAGCTGTCGCCGGTGCTGGCGCTCTACACCGTGCCCGACTTCGGGGCGGCGGCGGCGCTGGTCGAGCGCATCTATGCCTACCAGGGCGCGGGCCACTCGGTCGGCCTGAACACGGCCCGCGAGGAGCGCGCGCTCGAGCTCGGCCTGCGCCTGCCGGTGGCCCGGGTCATCGTCAACCAAGCGCACGCCATCGCCACCGGCGGCAGCTTCGACAACGGGCTGCCGTTCTCGCTGTCGATGGGCTGCGGCACCTGGGGCCGGAACAACTTTTCCGACAACATGAACTACCGGCACTACCTCAACATCACGCGGGTGTCGCGGCCGATCCCGGAACGGATCCCGAGCGAGGACGGGATCTTCGGCGCCTACTTCGGCCAGTACGGCAAGGCATGACGCTGCCGGCGAGCTCGGTGCATGCGCTCGTCGAGCGCGCCGCCGAACGGCATCCCGAGGCCACCTACGCCGAGAGCGCGGACGGCGGCGCGGCGCTCTCCTTTGCCGAGCTGCGCCGCTCGTGCCGCGATGTCGGGGCATGGCTCCGCGCCCGCGGCGTCGCGCCCGGCGACACGGTCTCCTTCGTGATGCCGAACGGCCTGCAGACGCTGCGGCTGCTGCTCGGCGCGATGCACGCCGGCGTCTGCGTCAACCCGGTCAACCTGCTCGCCCAGCCGGAGCAGATGCGCTACGTGCTCGACCACTCCGACTGCACGCTGGTCTTCGTCGCTCCCGAGTGGGAGGAGCACGTGCGGACGATAGCGGCAGAGATGGCCCGGCCGATCCAGGTCGTCGTCGCTGCGCCCGACGGCCCGGCCTTCATCGGCAGCGCGGCGGACGACGCGGCGAGCGGGGCGCCGGACCGGTCGGCCACGGCCCTGCTCATGTACACGTCCGGCACGACCGGCGTGCCCAAGGGAGTGATGCTGACGCACGCCAGCCTGGCCGCCAACGCCGAGGCGATCGGCGTCGAGCACGGCCTTGGGCCCGCCGACCGCGTCCTGGCCGTGCTGCCGCTCTATCACATCAACGCCTTCGTGGTGACGATGCTGGCGCCACTCGCGCACGGCGGCAGCCTCGTCGTCGCGCCGCGCTTTTCGGCGGCGCAGTTCTGGCGCCAGGCGGTCGTTTGCAGGTGCACCTGGCTCAACGTCGTGCCAACGATCATTTCCTACCTGATCGAGGGCGACGCGCCGCCGCGCGCGAGCCTGGCGCGGATCCGCTTCTGCCGGTCGGCGTCGGCGGCCCTGCCTCCCGAGCAGCACCGCGCCTTCGAGGCCAAGTTCGGGATCGGCATCGTCGAGACCATGGGCCTGACCGAGACCGCGGCGCCGGCGTTCTCGAACCCGCTCGATCCGGCCCGGCGCAGGATCGGCTCGGTCGGCCGTGCCTCCGGCGGCGAGGCGCGCGTCGTCGACGCGGCGCTCGAGCCGGTGGCGGACGGCACGACCGGCGAGATCGTCATCCGCGGCCCGCACGTCATGCGCGGTTACTCCAAGAACCCGGAGGCCACCGCCGCCAGCTTCACGCCCGACGGCTGGCTGCGCACCGGCGATCTCGGCCACCGCGACGGCGACGGCTTCTTCTTCGTCACCGGCCGCATCAAGGAGCTGATCATCAAGGGTGGCGAGAACATCGCGCCGCGCGAGATCGACGACGTGCTGATCGCCCACCCGGCGGTCCGCGAGGCCGCGGCCGTCGGCATCCCGGACCGCCACTACGGCCAGGAGATCATGGCCTGCGTGGTCCTGCGTCCCGGCAGCGCCTGCACCGAGGACGAGTTGCGCGACTTCTGCCTGGAGCGCCTCGGCCGCTACAAGGTGCCGAAGGTGATCCGCTTCGTCGCCGGCCTGCCGCGCGGCCCGTCCGGCAAGGTGCAGCGGCTCAAGCTCCTCGAGAACGGGCCCGGCAGCTGAGAGCCTCGGCGCGCGCAGCCGCGCTGCGATGTCAGCGGCGGTCGCGGGCGCGCTGCAGCGCCGCGGCGATGGAGGCGCGCGAACGCGCGACGGGGTTGGAGAGGTCGACCTCCAGGGCCGCGGCCGAGCGGGTCGGGTTCTCGGGCGCTGCGGCCGGCTCCGGCGCCGCCCGGCACGAGCCGAGCACGTGCGCATAGACCCAGGTGAACTCGGCGCCGAGCAGGAAGATCTGCGCCGAGTAGTACATCCACAGCAGGACCACGACCAGGGAGCCGGCCGCGCCAAAGCCCGAGGCGAAGCTGCTGCGGCCGATGTAGAGGCCGATCAGGAACTTGCCGATGGTGAACAGCAGCGCCGTCGCCACCGCACCCACCCAGACGTCGCGCCATGCGATGCGCACGCGCGGAATGATCTTGTAGATCATCGCGAAGGTCACCGTGACGAGGGCGAAGCTGAGCACGAAGTTCAGCACCTCGACGACGACCGGCCAGAGCGCGAAGCCGGCCACGGTGTACTTGCTGACGGCGCCGACGGCGGCGCTCGCCACCAGCGACACGGTCAGCAGGAAACCGAGGCCGAGCACCATCCCGAACGAGAGCAGGCGGGTGCGCACCAGCGACCACAGCCCCGACGCGCGGGCCCGCGCCGGCGCCCGCCAGATGCGGTCGAGCGCGTCCTGCAGCTCGCCGAAGACGGTCATGGCGCCGACGAGCAGGGTGACCACGCCGACGAGGGTGGCGAGCACGCCTTCGGCCGGCTTGTTGACGTTCTGCAGCAGGCTCTGGATCGCCGTGGCGCCGGCCTCGCCCATGAACCCGCGGAGCTCGGCGACGACCTGTCCGCGCGCCGCGTCCTCGCCGAAGACCAGGCCGGCGACGGAGACGACGATGAGCAGCAGCGGCGCGATCGAGAACAGGGTGTAGTACGCGAGCGCGGCGCCCATGCTGGGCGCGTAGTCGTCGGCCCAGGCGGCGACGGCCCGGCGGGCAATGGCATAGAGCTCGCGTGTCTTCATGGAGGCGTCGGTGCGGTGAACGCTCTATCATCGCCGCCCAGCCCAGCGCCAGCGCATCGTGCGCCTGCGCTCCTACATCCACTGCCGGAGAACACCATGATCGCTCGACGCCTCGCCCTTGCCACCCTTCTCGCCGCCGGGACGCTCGCCGCCACGGGCTGCGGCAACATGGGGTCTTCGTCCACGTCGGGCGGCGGCATGAGCGGCAGCACGATGAACATCCCGCTGTCGGGGCGCAACGAGGTGCCGCCGAACACCAGCCCGGGCACCGGCATGGGCCGGGTCGACCTCGACGGCAACGTCCTCAAGTGGACGATCACGTACTCGGGCACGACGGGTCCGGTCACCGCCGGCCACTTCCACGGCCCGGCCGCGCCGGGCGCGAACGCCGGCGTCGTCCTGCCGCTCACCGGCGGCCTGGCCAGCCCCATCACCGGCACCGCCACCCTCACGCCGGCCCAGCTGGCCGACGTGAAGGCCGGCCTCTGGTACATCAACCTGCACACCGCGGCGAATCCGGGGGGCGAGCTGCGCGGCCAGGTGAAGTAGCCGGCCGCGGCGGGCTAATTCACCCTGAGCGAAGCGAAGGACCCGCTCTTTCGCTCCACGAGGGCGCCGCCGGTCAGGCCGACCGCGGCGCCCTCGCCTTTTCTTCCTCGCGCAGGCGCAGCACGCGCCGCTGCACCTTGCCCGTCGTCGTCATCGGCATGGCGTCGATGAACTCGATCTCCTTCGGGTACTCGTAGGGAGCCAGCTTGCCGCGCACGTGTGCCTGCAGCTCGCGCTCGAGCTGCACCGACGCGACATGGCCGGGGGCCAGCACGACGAAGGCCTTGACCAGCGCCCCGCGCTCCGCGTCCGGCTTGGGGACGACGGCGGCGTTGGCGACCGCCTCGTGCTTGACGAGGCAGTTCTCGATCTCGCTCGGTCCGATCCGGTAGCCGGCGGCCTTGAAGACGTCGTCGCTGCGGCCCTGGTACCAGAGGTAGCCGTCCTCGTCCATGGTCGCGGTGTCCCCGGTGCGGCACCAGCTGTCGCCCGGATCGCCGGTGAACTTGGCCCGCGTGGCGTCGTCGCGCCGCCAGTAGCCGAGGAAGAACACCGGGTCGGGGTCGCCGTGCACATCGCGCGAATGCAGGGCGACGTCGCCCGGCGTGCCGCGCGGGCACTCGTTGCCGGCGTCGTCGATGACAGCGATGCGGTGCCCGGGGTAGGCCCGGCCCATGCTTCCCGGCCGGGCCGGCCAGTGCAGCGCGCAATTGCCGACGATGTAGTTCACCTCGGTCTGGCCGAACATCTCGTTGGGAACGACGCCGAGCTGGTCGCGGCAGTAGGCGAAGACCGCGTCGCCCACCGCCTCGCCGGCGCTCATGATGGCCTGCAGCTGCAGCCGATATCGGGTGCGCGGCGCCGGCACCGCCTTCATCATCGCCTTCAGCGCCGTCGGGAACAGGAAAGTATGCGTGACGCCGTGCCGCTCGATCAGCGCGAACGCCTTCTCCGGCACGAAGCGGCCCTGGTAGGCGACGATCTCGCGGCCGAAGTAGAGCGTCGGCCACAGCGAGTCGATGAGCCCGCCGGCCCAGGCCCAGTCTGCGGGGGACCAGAACACTGCCGTGTTCCGGTCCCCCGCAGACCGGGCGAGCCCGACAGGACGCCCACCCTTACCCGCTCCCTTTCCCTCAAGGGAAAGGGCCTGACCAGAAAAGCCGAACCAGTTCTGGCTGGCGACGAAGCCCGACAGGTTGCCGATCAGGGCCCGGTGCGGCAGCAGCGCGCCCTTCGGCGGCCCGGTCGTGCCGCTGGTGTAGATGAGCACGGCCGGATCGGCGGAAGACGTGCGCTCCGCCTGGAATCGCGCCTGTGGTTCGGCGCCGAGCATGGCGCGCCAGTCGAGGTCGCCCCGCCCCTCGGCCGCCCCGACCGCGACGATCGTTCCGAGCTTCGGACACAGCGCGCGCGCCGCGAGCACGTTGTCGATCCCGTTCTCGTCGACGATGGCCAGCGTCGCCTCGCTGTCGTTGATCCGGTACTCGAGCGCCTCGGGTCCGAACAGGAAGGACAGTGGCATCGCGATGGCGCCGAGGCGGTAGAGCGCGATGTGCGCGACCGCCGTCTCGAAGCGCTGCGGCAGGACGATGGCGACGCGGTCGCCGCGCCGCACGCCGCGCCGGCGCAGGGCCGAGGCCAGGCGGTCGGCGTCGCGGTCGAGCTCGGCGTAGGTGAAGTCGCGTCGCTCGCCGTTCTCGTGCTCGAAGCGGATCGCCACGGCCTGCGGCGTCCGGCGCGCCCAGCGCGTGCAGCAGACCTCGGCGATGTTGAAGCGGGCCGGAACATGCCAGCGAAAGCCGGCGTGCAGCTCGGCGTAGCGGTCGACGGGCTCAGGCACCCTGGGCCTTTCCGGCCCCGAACTTCTCGAGCGCCGCACCGGTCACGCGGCAGATTCGCCAGTCGGGCATGACGGTCGCGCCCATGCGCTCGTAGAAGCGGATCGCGTTGACGTTCCAGTCGAGCACGCTCCACTCGAAGCGGCCGCAGCCGCGCGCCACCGCGAGCCTCGCCAGGTGCTCGAGCAGAGACTGCCCGACGCCGCGGCCGCGCTCGGCCGGCTCGACGAACAGGTCCTCGAGGTAGAGGCCGGGCTGGGCCAGGAAGGTGGAGAAATTGGTGAAGAAGAGGGCGAAGCCGATGACCTGGCCATCGCGCTCGGCGACCAGCGCCTCCGCGGCCGGCCGCGGGCCGAAGAGGTGGGGCGCGAGAGTCTCCGGCGTCACCCGCAGGAGATGGGTGAGCTCCTCGAATTCGGCCAGGGCGCGGATCAGGCGGACGATGGCACCGACATCGCGCGGCTCGGCGGCGCGGACGGCGTGATCGGGAGGGAGGGACGAGGCTTCGGGCATGGCGCGATTCTGGCATCGGGGCTGCGCCTTACAGTGACGGCATGAGCCTTGAACCGTACGTTCCGAAGCGCCCCGCGCGCAGCCGCTTCGTCGATGCCCGCGGCCTGCGCCATCACCTGCTCGAGTGGGGCGACGCCGCTGCCGGCGGCCCCGCCCGCACGCCCCTCGTGATGCTGCACGGCTGGATGGACGTCGCTGCCTCGTTCCAGTTCGTCGTCGATGCCTTCGCCGAGGACCGCCACGTCCTCGCCCTCGACTGGCGCGGCTTCGGCCTGACCGACACGCCCGAGGCCGACACCTATTTCTTTCCCGAGTACCTGGGCGACCTCGAGGCGGTGCTCGACGCGGTCTTCGGTGCGGGACACGCGGCGGTAGACCTGCTCGGCCACAGCATGGGCGGCAACGTCGCCATGCTCTATGCCGGGGTCCGGCCCGAGCGCATCCGTCGCCTGGTCAACCTCGAGGGCTTCGGCATGCCGCGATCGAAGCCGGCCGACTCCCCCGTGCGCATCGCCAGGTGGCTGGACTCGCTGAAGACGGCGGAGCAGCTGCGTCCCTACCCGAGCCTCGAAGCCGTCGCCGCGCGGCTGCGCAAGACCAACCCGCTGCTGCGCGCCGACCGCGCCGCCTGGCTCGCCGCGCAGTGGTCCGGGCCGCACGGCAGCGACGGCAGCCGGCGCCTCCTCGCCGACCCCGACCACAAGCGGGCCAGCCCGCTCGTCGCGCAGGTCGACGAGTGGCTCGAGGCCTGGAAGCGGATCACCGCGCCGGTGCTGTGGATCGAGGGCGATCGCACCGACATCAGCATCTGGTGGGGCGACCGCTACTCGAAGGCCGAGTTCCACGAGCGGCTCGACGTCGTCCGCGACGTGCGCCGCCATGTCGTTTCGCCGGCCGGGCACATGCTCCACCACGACCGGCCCGAGGACATCGCGGCGCTGCTCGAGGCGTTCCTGTCAGAATCGCGCCCTTCCTGAGAGAGCGCACATGGACGTCGAACACATCAATGCCATCGGCAACCGGCTGGCCGACCTGACCCGTCGGACCACGGATCTTCGGGGGTATCTTTGACTACGATCGCAAAGCACTCCGACTGAACGAGGTCAACGCGGCGCTCGAGAACCCGAACGTCTGGAACGAGCCGAAGCGGGCCCAGGAGCTCGGCCGCGAAAAGCGCATGCTCGAGACGGTGGTCGGCACCATCGACCATCTGACCGCGAACCTCTCCGACAACAGCGAGCTCTACGAGATGTCGAAGGCGGACGCCGACTTCGACGGCCTGCTTGCGATCGAAGCCGATGCGGCGCGGCTGGAGAGCTCGATCGCCGAGCTCGAGTTCCGGCGCATGTTCAACAACCCGCTCGACGCGGGCAACTGCTTCATCGACATCCAGGCCGGCGCCGGCGGCACCGAAGCCTGCGACTGGGCTGCCATGCTGCTGCGCCAGTACCTGAAGTACTGCGAGAGGAAAGGCTTCAAGACCGAGGTCATGGAAGAGACCGAGGGCGACGTCGCCGGCATCCGCAGCGCGACGATCAAGGTCGAGGGCGACTACGCGTTCGGCCTGCTGCGCACCGAGACCGGCGTGCACCGGCTGGTGCGCAAGAGCCCGTTCGACTCCGCCGGCGGCCGCCACACGAGCTTCGCCAGCCTCTTCGTCTATCCGGAGGTCGACGACTCGATCGAGATCGACATCAACCCGGCCGACGTGCGGACCGACACCTTTCGCGCCTCCGGCGCCGGCGGACAGCACATCAACAAGACCGACTCCGCGGTGCGCCTCACGCACATTCCGACCAACATCGTCGTGCAGTGCCAGAACGACCGCTCGCAGCACCGCAACCGCGACGAGGCCTGGCAGATGCTGCGCTCGCGCCTCTACGAGCACGAGATGCGGATCCGCATGGCGGCCCAGCAGAAGCTCGAGGAAACCAAGACCGACGTCGGCTGGGGCCACCAGATCCGCAGCTACGTGCTCGACCAGAGCCGCATCAAGGACCTGCGCACGAACGTCGAGATCAGCAACACGCAGAAGGTGCTCGACGGCGACCTCGACCCCTTCATCGAGGCGAGCCTGAAGCAAGGCGTTTGACGCTTCCGAGCACCACCGCAACCGACCCGCCGGAGACACGCCCATGCGCGAAGGCACCGCCCCCCTGATCCGCCGCGAGGACTACGCGGCCCCGCCCTACTGGATCCGCTCGGTCGACCTGAGCTTCGACCTCGACCCGGCCAAGACGCTCGTGACCAGCCGCATGACGCTCGAGCGCAATAGCGACGTTGCGGCGGCGCCGCTCCGGCTGCACGGCGAGGCGCTGACGCTCACGCGCTGCCTCCTCGACGGCGAGTCGGTGTCGTTCCGCCACGAGGGCGGCTTCCTGGTCATCGACAACGTCCCCGCGGGCCGCTTCACGCTCGAGATCCGCAACACCTGCGCGCCCGACAGGAACACCCAGCTCTCGGGCCTCTACACCTCTGGCGGCGGCTTCTTCACGCAATGCGAGGCCGAGGGCTTCCGCCGCATCACCTACTTCCTGGATCGGCCGGACGTGATGGCCGAGTACACGGTGACGATGCGGGCCAGCAAGGCCGCCTACCCCGTCCTGCTGTCGAACGGCAACCTGGTCGAGCAGGGCGACCTTGGCAACGGCCGCCACTTCGCGCGCTGGCACGACCCTTTCCCCAAGCCGAGCTACCTCTTCGCGCTCGTCGCGGCCGACCTGGTCGCGCGCGAGCAGCACATCCGCTCGCGAGGCGGCAAGGACCACCTGCTCCAGGTCTGGGTCCGTCGCGGCGACCTCGACAAGACCGAGCACGCCATGAACTCGCTGGTCGCCTCGGTCGTCTGGGACGAGGCCCGCTTCGGGCTGCCCCTCGATCTCGAGCGCTTCATGATCGTCGCCGTCGGCGACTTCAACATGGGCGCGATGGAGAACAAGGGCCTCAACCTGTTCAACACCAAGTACGTCCTGGCCAACCCGAACACCGCAACCGACGACGACTACGCGGGCATCGAGTCGGTGGTCGGCCACGAGTACTTCCACAACTGGACCGGCAACCGCATCACCTGCCGCGACTGGTTCCAGCTGAGCCTGAAGGAGGGCCTCACCGTCTTCCGCGACCAGGAGTTCACGATGGACATGGCGGCCAGCCCGAGCGCGCGCGCAGTCAAGCGCATCGACGACGTCCGCGGCCTGCGCCAGGTCCAGTTCCCGGAGGACGCGGGCCCCATGGCCCACCCGGTGCGGCCGGACAGCTATGTGGAGATCAACAACTTCTACACCGCCACGATCTACGAGAAGGGCGCCGAGGTGGTGCGCATGATGCAGACGCTCGTCGGCCGCGACGGCTTCGCGCGCGGCATGCACCTCTACTTCGAGCGGCACGACGGCCAGGCCGTGACCTGCGACGACTTCGCGCAGGCCATCGCCGACGCCAACCCGCAGAGCGAGCTGGCGCGCCTGCTGCCGCAGTTCAAGCGCTGGTACGCGCAGGCCGGCACGCCGCGCGTCACGGCGCGCGGCCGCTACGACGCGCCCTCGCGCACCTACACGCTGGGACTCGAGCAGTCGCCGTCGCGGATCCCCGGCGCGGCGGGGCAGGAACCCTTCGTCATCCCGCTCGCGATCGGCCTCGTGGGACGCGACGGCCAGTCGCTGCCGGTGCGCCTCGAGGACGAGCCCGAGGCGGCGGCGCGGACGGAGCGGGTTCTCGTGCTCGAGCAGGCGCGGACGTTCTACACCTTCGTCGGCGTCGAGCAGCCGCCGGTGCTCTCGCTGCTGCGCGGCTTCTCGGCACCCGTGACGCTGGTCGACGGCCTCGGCGACGACGACCTGATCGTCCTCCTGCGCCACGACGCCGATCCCTTCAACCGCTGGGAAGCCGGGCAGCGCCTGGCCATGTCGCGTCTGTTGGCCATGGTGCGTGGCGACGAGGCCGGTGCTGCCCTCGGCGCGGGCTACATCGACGCCTTGCGCGACGTGCTGCGCGACCCCCGGCTCGATCCGCAGTTCAAGGAGCTCGCGCTGCTGCTGCCGAGCGAGGTCTACATCGCCGAGCAGCTCGCCAGCGTCGACCCGCAGCGCATCCACGCAGCGCGCGAGGGCCTGCGCCGCACGCTGGCGCGCGAGCTCCGTGCCGACTGGGAATGGGCGTACGAGGCGCACCAGGCGACGGGCGGCTACGCGCCGGGCGGCGTCGCTGCCGGTCGGCGTGCGCTGGCCGGCCTCGCCCTGACGATGCTCTGCATCGACGCCGCCGAGCGCGGCGAGACCGTCTGGCCCGGCCGGGCCTACCAGCGCTTCAAGGATGCCACCAACATGACCGATCGCCAGGCCGCGCTGTCGGCCCTGCTCGCCAGCGGCTCGCCGCTCGCGCGACAGGCGCTGGAGCGCTTCTACGCGATGTTCAGCAACGAGCCGCTCGTGCTCGACAAGTGGTTCTCGCTGCAGGCGACGGCGCCGGAGCGCGACGGCCAGGTCTTCGAGCGCGTCAAGTCGCTCCTGCTTCACCCTGAGTTCAGCATCGCCAACCCGAACCGCGCGCGCAGCCTGATC